>JBJKPA010000145.1:0-3148 GCA_046706905.1 Gemmatimonadaceae bacterium | reverse complement strand
ACCGCCAACGCGGCCGGCCTCCCACCCGGCATCTTCAACGACCTGCTCGGCTCCGGCGCCGCGCTGGGCCCGGCGCTCCTCGCCGCCCCCGCCGTGCGCGGCGTGAGCTTCACCGGCTCCGCCGCCGTGGGCGCGCAGATCGCCGCCGCCGCCGCGGCGCGCAATCTCAAGTACCAGACCGAGATGGGCGGGAAGAACGTCGGCATCGTGCTCGCCGACGCCGATCTCGACCAGGCCGCGGCCCTCGTGGCCGCCGGCGCGATGCGCTACGCCGGACAGAAGTGCACCGCCACCAGCCGCGTGATCGTGGTGCGCGAGGTCGAGGAGGCCTTCCTCGAGAAGCTCCGCGCGCAGATCGCCGGCATGAAGCTGGGGCCGGTGACCGATCCCAAGGCCGCCGTCGGCCCCGTCATCACCGCCACGTCCCGCGACGCCATCACCCAGGCGCTGCAGCGGGCGGGCGGCGAGCAGATCGTGCCCGCGAAGATTCCGAGCACCCCCGAATACGGGCACGGCTACTTCGTGGCGCCCACCGTCGTGCTCGGCGTCGAACCCGACGCCCCCGTGGCACAGGAGGAGCTGTTCGGTCCGGTGCTGGCGTGGCTGCAGGCCGACGACCTCGACCACGCCCTGGCCCTGGCCAACGGCACCCGCTACGGGCTCAGCGCCTCGCTGTTCACGAAGGACGTGCGCCACGCGCTCACCTACATCCGCGGCATCGACGTCGGCCTCGTGCGCGTCAACGGCGACACGACCGGCGTGGACCCGCACGCTCCCTTCGGCGGCATGCGCGGCTCCAGCTCCGGGAGCCGCGAGCAGGGCCCCGCGGCACGCGAGTTCTACACCGAAACGAAGACGGTTCAGATCAACCCCTGAGGTCCGGCATGCAACCGCACGACTGGTCCGGCGTGTTCTCCGCCATCACCACTCCCTTCCGGGAAGATCTCTCGGTGGACCACGCCTTCCTGGCCCGCCACGTCGCGTGGCTCGTGGCGCACGGCGTGCGGGGCATCGTGCCGCTGGGATCGCTGGGCGAGGGCGCCACGCTCAGCCCCGAGGAAAAGCTCGAGGTGCTGGCCACCTGCCGCCGCGCCACCGCGGGACGCGTCCCGCTCGTGGCCGGCATCGGCACGCTCGCCACGCGCGACGCGGTCGCCCTGGCCCGCGAGGCCGAGCGGCTCGGCTGCGACGGCCTGATGGTGCTGCCGCCCTACGTGTACAAGGGCGACGCCCGCGAGACCCTGACCCACCTGAGCGCCGTGATCGACGCGACGCCGCTCTCGTGCATGCTGTACAACAATCCCATCGCCTACGGCACCGACGTGACCCCCGAGCAACTCGGCACGCTGGCCCGCCACGGCAACCTCCACGCCGTGAAGGAGTCCAGCGGCGACATCCGCCGCGTGACCGAGATCGGCGAGCGCCACGGCGACCGGTTCCGCGTCTTCGTGGGCATGGACGACGTGATCGTGGAGGGCATCGCCGCCGGCGCCGTGGGGTGGATCGCCGGACTGGTCAACGCGCTGCCCGACGAGTCGGTGCGCCTGTTCGAGCTGGCCGCGGGCGGACGCGTCGAGGAGACGCGCGAGTTGTACCACTGGTTCCTGCCGCTCTTGCGCCTCGACACGGTGCCCAAGTTCGTCCAGCTCATCAAGCTCGTGCAGCAGGAGATGGAGATGGGCACCTCGCGCGTGCGCCCGCCGCGGCTGGAGCTGGAGGGTGAGGAGCTGGAGCACACGCTCGCCCTGATCCGCGCCCAGCTCGCCGCGCTCCCGCAGCGCACGGCATGACCGCGCGGGGGGCCGCGACCCGCATCGAGATCGTGGACTCCCACACCGAAGGGGAGCCCACGCGCGTCGTCACCGGCGGGTGGCCCATGCCGAAGGGCCGCACGATGGCCGAGCGCCGCGACGACATGCGCGCCCGAATGGACGACCTCCGCCGCGGCGTGGTGCTGGAGCCGCGCGGGCACGACGCCGTGGTCGGCGCCCTCCTCACCCCTCCCGTGGAACCCGGTTCCACGGCGGGCGTCGTCTTCTTCAACGACGTCGGCTATCTGGGCATGTGCGGGCACGGCACCATCGGAGTCGTGCGCACGCTGGAGCACCTGGGGCGTATCGGCGCCGGGGAGATCCGCCTCGACACGCCCGTCGGCACGGTGAGCGCCACCCTCGAACCGGATGGGTGCGTGACGATCGCCAACGTGCCGGCGTACGTGGAAGCGCCGGCGGTGGAGGTGGACGTCCCCGGCGTGGGCCGCGTGCGCGGCGACGTCGCGTGGGGCGGCAACTGGTTCTTCCTCACGGAATACGACACCGTGCCGCTGGTCCCGCAGCGCATCCCGGACCTGCTCGCGCTCACCACGAAGATCCGCGACACCCTCCGGCTGCGGCGCATCACGGGGCGGGGCGGCGCCGAGGTGGACCACGTCGAGCTGTTCGGCCCGCCCACCGCTTCGGGCGTGGACAGCCGCAACTTCGTGCTCTGTCCGGGCGCGGCGTACGATCGCTCCCCCTGCGGCACCGGCACCTCGGCCAAGCTGGCCGCGCTCCACGCGCGCGGTGAGCTGGCCGTGGGCGAGCGATGGGTGCAGGAGAGCATCACCGGCAGCACCTTCACCGCCTGGCTGGAGGAGAAGGACGGCGTGCTCGTGCCGCACATCCGCGGCCATGCCTACGTCACGGGCCAGGGCGCGCTGCTGTTCGATCCCGCCGATCCCTTCCGCACGGGGTGGCGCGGCGGATGACGGGCTCCCCGCGTCCCGACGTCGTGATCGTGGGAGCGGGAATCGTCGGCGCCGCCTGCGCGTACGAGCTCTCGCGCGCCGGATTGTCGGTCACCGTGTGCGACGCCGCCTATCCCGGAGCCGGCGCCACCTCCGCCGGCATGGGCCACATCGTCGTCATGGACGACTCGCCCGCGCAGCTCGCGCTCACGGTGCTCTCGCGCGGCCGGTGGGCCGATCTCGCGGGCGAGTTGTCGGCCCCCTGCGAGGACGTGCGCACCGGCACGCTGTGGATCGCCGCGTCCGCCGAGGAGATGGCGGCGGTCGAGGCCAAGCACGCGCTCTGCGCGAGTGTGGGCGTCGCCGCCGAGGTGCTCGACGCGCGCGCGCTGGCCGACGCCGAGCCCGCGCTCCGTCCCGGCC
>JBJKPA010000144.1:0-2859 GCA_046706905.1 Gemmatimonadaceae bacterium | reverse complement strand
GTCCATCGGGGCGACGCCGCTCGACGAAGAGAACGCCTGAAACGTTTGGGCATTATTCTGGCCTTGGGGGCGGCGTCTGCCGTCCTTTTGACCATGTCTCCGTCGCCCTCGGAACAGGTGGCTCAGGCCGCCCCGGTGGCCCACGAACGCTCCTCCGCCCCGCTCATCGAGGCGGCGACTCTCCGCGCCCATCTGCTGGCCAGGCACAACCAGGTGGACAGCCTCCAGGGGCAGGGGGTGGCAGAGGGGGACGAGCTCGGCGGTGCGCTTGGCGGCCATGATTCCGGCCACGCGGGCGACCCCCAGGACGTCGCCCTTCTTGAGGGTGTTGGCGCGGATCGCCTCGAGGGTGGCGGGGGCCATGCGGATGCTGCCGGCGGCGCGCGCGGTGCGCAGGGTGACGGGCTTGCCCGACACGTCCACCATGCGGGCCTCGCCCTCGGCGCCGATGTGAGAGAGTCGTTCGGTCATCGGAGAGCGGCCTCCAGCTCGCGGAGCAGGGTGAAGGTGACGAGCTGCGGGTTGGCGTTTCCGTGGGCGCTCTCCTTGGCGCGCTCCACGGCCTCGGCGGCCCGCGAGGCGCCGAGGGCGGCGCCGGCGTCGTCGCGGGCGATGGCGGAGCGCATCCGCTCGTCGAGTAGCACGGTGAGGGCGTCCAGGGCGTTGCTGAATTCGCCGCGGGCCCGGGCGCTGCCCTGCACGAACGCCGTGCGGAAGCGCTCGGCGCGGTCGGAGCCGGCGGCGGCGTCGAGCAGGCGGCGGGCGCGGGCCAGCGCGTCGTTGGTGGCCGATTGGGCGAGGAGGGCGCCGGGGGCGCCGTTGGCGAGCCGGAGGCGCTCCTCGGTGTCCTTGGGCAGGCCGAGCGTGTCGAGGTGGGCGCGCACGGCGGGGTCGGCGAGGAACGCGCGCATCTCGCCCTCGGCGAGCCGCGGCACGCGCACGGCGATCACGCGCGAGCGGATCGTGGGCAGGAGCGCCCCGGGCTCGCTCGACGTGAGGATGAGATTCGTGTTCTCCGGCGGCTCCTCGAGCAGCTTGAGGAAGGCGTTGGCTGCCTGGTCGGCGCCCTCCTGCGAGACCATGCGATCGGCGTCGCCGATCACGAACACCTTGCGGTGGGCCACGGCCGGGGAAAGGGCCGCGGCGTGGACCAGCGCGCGCACGGTGGCGACGTAGATGCCCTCGGTGCCGGCGGGCGGGGCGTACAGGCCGTTGGCCTCCAGCCGCTCGGCGACGGCCTCGCCGTAGTCGCTCTCCACGTCCGCGATGGACGGGTCGGAGTCCTTGAGCCGGGGGCGGGGAAAGACCCAGTGCAGGTCGGGGTGGGTGCCGGCGATGGCGAACCGGCAGTTCTGGCACTCGCCGCAGGGGCGCTGTCCGTCGCCGGTGCAGAGGAGCCGCTGGCCGAGCCAGAGGGCGAGCCGCTGCTTGCCGACGCCGGCGGGCCCGTGGAGGAGGAGGCTGCCGGGGAGGGTGTGGCGGTCGATGGCCGAAGCGAAGCGCGCCTGGAGGGCGGGGTGGCCGAACAGAGGCGTGAGAGGCACGAAAGAAGGTAAGACGGTAGGACGGTAGGACGGTAGGACGGCCAACCACTTCACGCCGTTCACCGTCCTACGGTCCTACCGTCCTACCAACAAACGGCCCATGGGCGGAGGGAACTTCATGCTGCAAAGTACTTGCCACCACCACGGGGCTTCGCCATATATACCACCATGCCAGGAGCCGCACCGCCCGAGCCCCGGTCTTCGCAGGCGCCCGAAATCCACGTCCGCGCGATGGACAACCTCCGCTTCATCCGCGAGACGATGGAGCGCGCGGGGACGTTCACCGCGGTTTCGGGGTGGGGAGAGGTCGTGATGGGGGTGACGGCGGCGGCCGCGGCGCTCGTCGCCGCGGCGCAGCCGACCACGGGGCAGTGGGTGGCGGTCTGGCTGGTGGAGGCGGTGGTGGCGGCGTCGATCGCCGCGTGGGCCACCTGGCGCAAGGCGCGGGCGACACAGGGGTCGCTGTTCGCGGGGCCGGGGCAGAAGCTGGTGCTGGCCTTCGCGCCCGCGATGCTGGTGGGCGCGGTGCTCACCGCGGCGTGCGTCATGCGTGGCCTGGAGGATCTGCTGCCGGCGGTATGGCTGCTGCTGTACGGGGCCGGCGTGATTGCGGCCGGGGCGTTCTCGGTGCGCATCGTGCCGGTGATGGGGGCGGCGTTCGTCGTCCTCGGGGTGGTGGCGGTGTTCGCGCCGGCGACGTGGAACACGGCGCTCCTGATCGCCGGATTCGGCGGAGTGCACGTGGTGTTCGGAGTCCTGATCGCGAGGAGGTACGGTGGCTAAGCAGAGTGCGGTGTCCAAGGAGGAGGCCGAGCGCGGCCGCGGCGATCGGCGGGGCCCGGGGGGTCTCGCGTCGCTGCGCGGCAAGGCGCTGGAGGAGCCGGGCAGCGCGCTCGACCTCGACCGGCTGATCCACGAGCGAATGCGGCTGGGAATCGTGAGCGCGCTGGCGGTGAACGAGCGGCTGAGCTTCAACGACCTCAAGGCGCTGCTGCAGACGACGGACGGCAACCTGAGCGTGCATGCCCGGAAGCTGGAGGAGGCGGGGTACGTGACGTGCACGAAGTCGTTCGAGGGGCGGATGCCGAAGACGCAGTACGCGCTGACGGCGGCCGGCCGCCGGGCGCTGGAGCGGTACCTGGCGCACATGGAAGCGCTGATCCGCGCCACGCGGGAGGGCTAGGCGCATGGCATCGGCACCGGCGGAGGGGACGCGGGGGGCGTTGCACGTCGCGATCATCATGGACGGCAACGGCCGGTGGGCGACGACGCGCAGCCTGCCGCGCACGGCGGGGCACCGCGCGGGGGTGCGCAC
>JBJKPA010000143.1:0-7604 GCA_046706905.1 Gemmatimonadaceae bacterium | reverse complement strand
TTCTGCGCGCTTTCCACTGCGCCGGGCGCTGCACCGACTGCGGCGCCTGCGAACGGGCCTGCCCGGTGGGCATCAACATGCGCGTGTTCACCAAGAAACTGGAAAAAGACTGCCTGGATCTGTACGGGTGGGAGGCCGGCAACGGCGATCTGCCGATCGGCGCGCTGGGCTCGGGCTCCGACTACACGCCCTTCCTGCAGCACCTGGGCATCGCGTCGCTCAACCTCGGCTTCGGCGGCGAGGACCAGGGCGGCGTGTACCATTCGATCTACGACGACTTCTACTGGTACACGCACTTCAGCGACACGTCGTTCGTGTACGGGCGTGCGCTGGCGCAGACGGTCGGCCGCGCGGTGATGCGGCTGGCCGGCGCCGACGTGCTGCCGTTCGTGTTCACGAATCTGGCGCGCACGGCTACCGGGTACACGCACGAGCTCGAGGCGCTGCGGGATCAGCGCGCGGCGAGCATCGAGGCCGTGGACCGCGCGGTCCAGGCGGGCGATTTCGCGGCGACCAGCGATCCGCACGACCCGACGCTGCCGCCCAAGGTCGAGGTGCCGCCGCCGCAGTTCAACTTCGCGCCGCTGCTCAATGCGCTCGACACGCTCGACGCCGCCTCGGCGGCTTTCGAGAAAGCGTATGGCGCCTGGAACCGTTCGTCGGACACCGCCGACGCCGTGCTGCACGCCGTGAACGCCGAGCTGCTGCGGTCGGAGCGCGAGCTGACGTCCAACGACGGACTGCCCAAGCGGCCCTGGTACCGGCACCTGCTCTACGCGCCGGGGTTCTACACCGGCTACGGCGTGAAGACCATGCCGGGGATCCGCGAGGCGATCGAGCAGGGCGAGTGGAGCGACGCGGACGCGCAGATCGGGCGCGTGGCGGCGGCGCTCATGCGGGAGGCGGCGCTGGTGAACGACGCCGCGGCCAAGCTCTCGGCGGCCAAGTAGCGGGTGAGCAACAGCGATTGGCATACGGACGAGAACGGTGGGAACGGACCACGACCGGAAGAGATGATGGGCTCTTCACCCCAGCATCTCTCCGTTCCTTGTCCGTTCATTCCGTCTGTTGTGCGTCAAGACCGTTTGACCTCGAACGGCTGAGCTGAGCGGCCGCCATCTCGATCCTCGCCGCCGCAGCGCCGTTTACCGCGAGCCGTCCAGCTCCCGGTACCACGCCTGGAACGCGCGCGGGATGAAGGTCGGGCCGAACAGGACCCACTTCCCGGTGGATGGGGGGATCTTGTACGCCGCCGCGGCGTCCGCCGCCGGCGTCCCCGCGGCGTGCGCCGCCCGCGCCGCGCGCTCCACGTCGTCGATCATGGCGATGTACTGCGCGAACTCGGCCGGCGTCCCCACGTTGCCGTGCCCCGGGACGTACGTCTTCGGCGCGCGGGCACGGAGCGCGCGCACCGACGCGGAGAGCTTGCTCGGAATCGCGTCCACGTAGTTCGGGAACATCGCGTTCCAGAACAGGTCGCCGCAGAAGAGCAGGCTCTGGTCCCCGACCTCGATCGCCACGTCGCTGTCCGTGTGCCCCAGGTGCGGCATGAGGTGCACCGAGCGGCCGCCGAGGTCGACGTCCGCCTCGGTCGTCGGCGAGAGCAGCACCGCGTCGTTCAGCGCCGCCGTGCGATCGGCGTCCGCCGGCTTGTTGCGCGCGATCGCCTCGTCGCGCGTGATCGCCGTGGTGCGGATCTGGCTGTGGTGGCCGCCCGTGAGATAGCCCGCCACCCCGTCCGAGTGGTCCGAGTGGTAGTGCGTGACGATCACGTGCGTGGGCCAGCGGCCCGTCAGCTTGCGCGACCAGCCGGCCAGCCACTCGGCGCCCTTCGGGGTCTGGAAGCCCTCGATGGCGAGCACCGCGTTGCGCCCCACGATGATTCCGCCGTTGGAGACCGTCGTGTAGTCGTGGTTGAGCGGCGTGGAGACCAGTGCCCACACCTTCTCGCCCACCTGCTCCAGCCGCGCGAAGGGCTCGGTGGCCACCACCGGCCCGCGCGGCATGCCGGCCCACGCGTCGCGCAGCCAGTGTGGGGCCACGGCGGCGGCCAGCGCGAGGTGCGCGGCGCACGAGCCCGAGGTGACGAGGAACTCCCGGCGATTCAGTGACGGCATGTTCCGCTCCGCGTTGGGGCGCGTTCGACCGCGCGTCCGGACCTCAGTCCAGCACCTTCACGAATCGGCGTCCCGTGTACGGGAAGCCACACGCTTCATAGAACCGGTGCGCGCCGTCGCGCCGCTCGGCGCTGGTCACCGAGATGCGGCGGCAGTCCCGCGCGCGCGCCCACGCCTCCACCGCGCCGAGCAGCGCCCGCCCCACCCCCGTCCCCCGGGCCGATTCGTCGACCACGAATGCCGTGATGTAGCAGTTGTGGCGCCCGTGGTGAAGAGACGGGATGAGGTGCAGCGTGGCCAGGCCCAGCGGGGCGTCGTCCGTGTCCACCACGACGAGCACCGCGTTGGCCTCTCCCGCCAGCGCGGGCAGACGTTCGACGAGTTCCGCGGGCGTCGTCGGATACCCGAGCTGCCCATAGAGGTCGCTGAGGCGCCCGGCATCGCTGGCGCGTGCCGGCCGCACCCGCAGCGTCACTGAAAGCTCATTCCCGGCAGCCCGGCCAGCTTGCGCAGCGTCGAGAGCTGCCCGACGTGATAGGTGTCGTGCATGACCATGAACACGATCAGTGCGAACGTGGTCTGCTCGAACACCGGGAACCGCACGTCGACCGCCGCGTCCAGCTCGGCCGGCGTCAGTGCCGCCATCCGGTCGCGGAGCGCGTGCGAGACGTCGGTCCACGCCGCGCGGACCTCGTCCAGCGCCGGCCAGGCGGTGACGTCGGTGATGCCCCTGGCCGCCACGAGCTCGGCGGGAAGCGGATTGGGCCGCTCGGCGCCCAGGCGCTTGAGCAGCCCGTGCCGCGCCTTGACCAGGTGCGCCGCCACCCAGAGCGCGCTGTTGCCGAAGCCGTCGGGGCGCGCCTCGGCCTGCGCCTGCGTCATGTCGGCCAGGCAGTTGCGGAACAGCTTGGTGTTGACGCGCAGCGTTTCGGCGGGCGCGATGATGCGGGGATCCATACGAATTGTGGTAACGGGCGGGAGGAACCGGCTAGTCGTCGGGGTGGGTCATGACGTAGGCCAGCATCTCGACGTTCCCCGGATTGTAGCCCGCCCGGCGGATCGCCGCCACGATCTGGCCGCGGGTGTGGGTCCCGTGGTTGGCCACGTGCAGCAGGAGCTGCCAGAGGCGGGAGCGGCCCGAGGGCCCGCTGGGGATCGCCCAGTCCCGGTAGGCCATGAGCTGCGGGTCGGTGAGCCCGGCCACGTAGCCGCGGGTCTGGTCCAGGATCGGCGCCCACCGCGCGCGGGCCCGGGCCACCGTGTCCAGCTCGGCGCCCGGAATGCGCAGCGTGATCGCCTCGCTGATCGTGATCTTCCCCTCGAACCAGGAGATCCACGCGTGCTGCGAGGAGATGCAGTGGGCGAAGGTGTCGCGGATCGAGCCGTGGCCGCTGCAGCCGGGCGCCGCGTACTGCTCCGGCGTGAGCTGCTCCATCGAGCGGAGCACGAGTTCGGTGGCCCAAGCGTCGTACTGGAACGCGAACGAGATTACATCGAGCGGCATGGTCGGTTTCCGGGGCGGTTCAACGGCTTCCCGTGCAGTCTAACCGGCCCGGGTGACGCCCGGCAGGCCGCAAAGATAGATTGGCGCATGCGCCGACTCCTGTTGTTTCTCGCCCTGGCCGCCGCGGTTCCGGCGGCCGCCCAGACCGGGCCCCTCGTGGCCGGTCCCGGCCGCTTCCTGCTCAACGGGAAGCCCTTCCAGATCATCGCCGGCTCGATGCACTACGCGCGCGTGCCGCGCGAATACTGGCGCGACCGCCTCGAGAAGGCCCGCGCCATGGGGCTCAACACGATCACCACATACGTGTTCTGGAATCTCCACGAGCCGACGCCGGGGCACTACGACTTCTCCGGCCAGAACGACATCGCCGAGTACATCCGCATCGCCCAGCAGGTCGGCCTCCACGTGATCCTCCGCCCCGGGCCCTACGTCTGCGCCGAATGGGAGCTGGGCGGCTATCCCGCCTGGCTGTTCGCCGACACGAACATCGTGCTGCGCAGCACCGACCCGCGGTTCACCAAGCCGGCCGGCGAGTGGCTCGACCGCCTGGGCAAGGAGCTGGTGCCCCTGCTCGCCAGCCACGGCGGGCCGATCATCGCCGTGCAGGTCGAGAACGAGTACGGCTCGTTCGGCGACGACAAGAACTACCTGCGCTGGCAGGAGCAGGCGCTCCGCCACGCCGGGTTCACGAACGTGCTCCTCTACACCGCCGACGGCGACGTCCAGCTCCCCAACGGCACGCTCCCCGACCTCCCCGCCGTGGTCAACTTCGGGCCCGGCGAGGCCGACAGCGCGTTCGCCCGGCTGGCCCGCTTCCGCCCCGGCGAGCCCCTGATGAGCGGCGAATACTGGGCCGGATGGTTCGACCAGTGGGGGCAGCCGCACCACACCACGAACGCCGCGCGCCAGACCCGCGAGCTGGCCTGGATGCTCGGCCGCGGCTATTCGGTGAACCTCTACATGTTCCACGGCGGCACGACGTGGGGGTTCATGAACGGCGCCAACATCGACGGCGGGCACTACCACCCCCAGACCACGAGCTACGACTACGACGCCGCGCTCGACGAGTCGGGTCGCCCGACGCCCAAGTACTACGCCTTCCGCAAGGTCATCGAGGCGCACACCGGCATCACCCCGCCGCCCGTGCCCGTCACGCCGCCCCCGATCGCCGTCCCCGCGTTCGCGCTCGACTCCACCGCGTCGCTCTGGGACAACCTCCCCGCCCCGGTCCACGTCGAGCACCCGCGCGGCATGGAGACCTTCGGCCAGTCGTACGGCGACATCCTCTACCGCACGACGATCGCCACCGCGGCCAGCGGCCAGCTCGTGATCCGCGACGTGCGCGACTACGTGCAGGTGTACGTGGACGGCTCCCTGATCGGCACGCTCGACCGGCGGCTGGATCAGGACAGCCTCCCCCTGACCGTCTCGGCGGGCGCGCGCCTCGACCTCCTGGTCGAGAATTCCGGACGCGTGAACTTCGCCCGGCCGTTGCTCCACGAAGAGAAGGGAATCACGCATTCCGTGTCCCTGGCCGGGCGCGTGCTCACCGGGTGGGACGTCTACACGCTGCCCCTCGCCGGGCCCCCGGCCCCGGCGCGCTTCTTCACCGCGCCGTCCGGCCCCGCGTTCTATCGCGGGTCATTCGAGCTGGCGAAGACCGGCGACACCTTCCTCGACATGCGCGGCTGGGGCAAGGGCACGGTGTGGGTCAACGGGCACCAGCTCGGCCGCTTCTGGTACATCGGGCCGCAGCAGACCCTGTACGTGCCGGGCCCCTGGCTGCGGCGCGGGCGCAACGAGGTCGTGGTCTACGATCTGATCGCGCCCGAGCATCGCACGCTCGCCGGGCTCAACCACCCGATCCTCGACGAGCTGCACCCCGACCGGCGCTGAACCGTCAGGAGAGCACGGCGAGCCGCGCCACGCGGCGGCGCAGCGCCACGATGAACGCATCGCGGTTCCGCGGAGAGATCACCACCGTCTGATCGTCGCCGTAGCACACCTCGAGGCGGCGCAGCGACATGGCCGGCGCCGAGGCCATGTTCGCCGTGGGGCGCACGCTCCGGATCTGGGCGTAGGGCACCGTCCACCGCAGCGGCCCCGACCGGATGACGAGCGCGTCGCTGCCCAGCGTGTACCGGGTGGTCGCGAACACCCAACCCAGGAAGAGCACCACGAGCCCCGTGGCGCCGAACACCATGGCGCGCGCCGCATGCAGTCCCAGCCCGGTGACCTTCGGGTGGAGCACGATCATCGTCGGGACGCCGAGCCCGATGAGGATGAGCGCGACCATCCACGCGTCGACCCCCGACCGATAGCGTTCCACGGGGACGTTGGATTGCAGCGAACTCGAAGCCATGGCGGGGAACGGTACGGTACGGCGAGCCGGGGGGGCCGGGGGCGCCATCAGAATGCAGAATCCCCACGGTTCCGGCAAGCACCCTCGCGGGATCTGTGTGTCCTATCGCACCGGGCGCCGCTCGCTCTACATTCTTTCTTCATGCGATCGCTCATTAGCGTAACGATTCTGGCCTGCGTACTGTCGCCGGCGCACGCCGCCGCGCAGCGCCCCGAGGCCCTGTGGTACTCCGTGGGCTCGGACACGAGCACCGTCCACTTCCTGGCCCACGCCGACCAGATCGACATTGTCGCGCCGCAGGTCTTCACGCTCGACGACCACGGCGTCATCCGCGGCCACATCGATCCGCGCGTGGTCGAGGCGGCCCACGCCCACCACGTGAAGCTCGTCCCCCTCGTCATGAACCCGGGGTTCAGCCAGCCGGCGTTCCACCGCGTGCTCACCAACCGCGCCGCCTGGCGCCGCGCCATGCACGGCCTGGCTGCGCTGTGCCGCGACCAGCACCTCGACGGGATCCAGTTCGATCTGGAGAACGTCAACGTCCGCGACCGGGCGCGGTTCACGGCGTTCGTCCGCGAGGCGGTGGACTCGGTGCACCACGCCGGGTGCACGCTGTCGGCGGCCGTCGTGCCGCGAGAGACCGATACGCCGGGCACGAACAGCTACGACAAGTGGATCTACGAGAACTGGCGCGGCGTGTACGACTACAAGGCGCTGGCCGACACCCTCGACTTCATCTCGTACATGACGTACGCCGAGCACACCGGCGCCTCGCCGGCCGGCCCGGTGGCCGGCTATCCGTGGATGGAGGCGTGCCTCAAGTTCCTGCTCGCCCAGGGGGTGCCGCCCTCCAAGGTCTCGCTCGGGATCCCCTCGTACTCCGACTGGTGGTTCCCGTCGTACACCGAGAAGGAGGGCTCGCGCATGAAGGGACGCGACATCTCCTACGTGCGGGCCGAGAGCCTGCTCGCCGCGCACGGCCTCACCGCCACCTGGGACAGCGTGCAGCGGTCGCCGTTCGCGATCTGGAGCGAGCAGGGCGTGTTCCGGTACCTGTGGATCGAGAACACGCGCGCCTTCCTGGACAAGCTGGCGCTCGTCCGGAAGTACCACCTGCGCGGCTATTCCGTGTGGGTGCTGGGCGCCGAGGATCCGTCGCTCTGGCCGGCGCTGGCGCGCCTCGGCGCGGCGGACGAACATTGAGCGGAGGCCCCCGGTGCGCATCCTCGTAGCCGACGACGATCCCGTCACCTCGAAGCTCGTCTGCGCCATGGTGCGCGGCATGGGACACGTGCCCATGCCGGCGTTCGACGCCGTGCAGAGCTTCATGCTCGCCTTGCGGGCGCCGCAGCCCGACGCGATCATCCTCGACCTCAGCATGCCCGGCGGCACGGGCATGGGCGTCCTCGACAAGCTCAAGTCGTCCACGAAGACGGCGGAGATCCCGGTCGTCGTGCTCAGCGGCACGACCGACCCGAACGCCCGCCAGGCGGCGCTCGTCGCCGGCGCCGTAGCCTTCCTGGCCAAGCCGGCGAGCGCCCAGCAGCACCGCGAGGCGCTCGACGCACTGGCCGCGCCGCCGGCCTGAGTGCCGGCCGGTCACCCCGCGGCGCCCCCCCCC
>JBJKPA010000142.1:0-3388 GCA_046706905.1 Gemmatimonadaceae bacterium | reverse complement strand
CCCTCCGGCCCGCGGGGCTACGCTACAACCGGGAGGCCCCGCGTCAAGGGGCCGGGGCTCGGGGGGCTCAGTCGCCCCGGGTGGCCAGCGTGCGGCGGTAGGCCGGCATGCCCCATATGAACATCAGGATGGCCGCGCTCATCCCGGCGACGTTGGTGAGGGCCAGCGACCACCCCACGGCGGCGTCGGCCCGGAACACGTAGTCGGTGCACAGGGCGACCACGGTGGGGCCGAGGGTGGAGGAGACGAGGCTCAGGACGAAGAAGTAGAGCGCCGCGCCCTGGGCGCGCATCCGGGCGGGCACGATCTCCGCCGCCGCGGCGTTGGCCGCGCCCCAGGGGAAGGCGGCGAAGAAGTTGACCGGCACGAGCCAGGCCACGGCCATCCACGCGGAAGGCATGAACGGGTACGCGGTGGCCGAGACGAGCATCCCGACGGCCCCGATCACTCCCACACGGAGCGGGCCGTCGCTGCGTCCGCGCCGCGCGTAGCGGTCGCTCACCCACCCGCCGGCGAGCACGCCGGCGACGCCGACGGTCATCGTGAGCACCCCCTGCACGGTGCCGGCGCGCCCCGCCGTCCAGCCGTAGTGGCGGATGAGGAAGGTCGCCAGCCAGGCGGCGATGCCGTAGTTCACCATCGCCGAGAGGGAAAAGCCGAGGCTGTTGGCGGTGAAGGCGCGGAGGTTGCGCCTCACGTACGCGAACAGCTCGCCCATGCTGGCCCCGTGCGTGCCCGGTTTGCGGGCCGGCTCGCGCACGGTGAGGAAGAGGAGCGCGACGAGGAACCCCGGCAGTCCGACCACGAAGAACGCCGTCTGCCAGGGGCGCACGGCCCCGACGAGCGGCAGGATGACGCTCCCCTGGGCGTCGAGGAACGCCACCACGGCCCCGCCGATCACGTACGCCAGCCCCGACCCGAGGAACACGCCCATCGAGTAAACGCTCATGGCCGTGCCCAGGCGCTCGGGCGGGAAATAGTCGGCGAGGAAGGAGGTCGCGGTGGGGGCGAGCGTCGCCTCGCCGACGCCCACGCCGACGCGGGTGGCGAGCAGCCGGCCGTAGCTCCCCGCCACGCCGCAGGCCGCCGTCATCACGCTCCAGATCGCCACCCCCCAGCCCATGATCGCCTTGCGGTTGGCGCGGTCGGCGAGCCAGCCGATGGGGAGGCCGAGCACGGTATAGAACACCGAGAAGGCGAGCCCCATGAGCAGGCTCATCTGGGTGTCGGAGATCCCGAGGTCGCGCCGGATGGGCACGACGAGCAGGCTGAGGATCAGGCGGTCCACGAACCCGCCGACGTTGGCCAGAGTGAGCACGCCCACCACGTACCAGGCGTAGCGGGACGAGACGGGATGCGGCGACGCGGAGTCCGGCTGAACCATGCGGAGCGGCAAGGGGTTGGACGACGGGCTGGCTCAAGCTACGGAGCGCGGACGCCGCCACCAAGGGAGGCGGGGGCGCCGGCGCGGGGGCCGGGGGTTGGGCCGGCGGCTATCTTGCAGCGTGTCCATTCCCCGAATGCCCGGCCGGGGCGGCCCCCTGCGCGGCGAGCGGCGGGTCCGTGCCGGCGCCTCGGCCGCCGCCGGTGCCTCGGCGACCAAGAAGCCCCTCGATCCCAAGCGCGCGTGGCGCGAAGCGCGCGAGTTGATCCACGAGCACAAGCGCTCGCTGGTGATCGGGCTGTCGCTGATGGTGGTGAGCCGGCTGGCGGGCTTCGTGCTGCCGTTCAGCTCGAAGTTCCTCATCGACACGGTCATCGGAAAGCACCAACCGCGGCTGCTGGTGCCGTTGGCGGCGGCCGTGGCCGCGGCGACCGTGGTCCAGGCCATCACCTCGTTCCTGCTGGCCCAGGTGGTGAGCATCGCCGGACAGCGGGCGATCACCACCATGCGGAAGCGCGTGCAGGCGCACGTGCTGCGCCTGCCGGTGGCGTACTTCGATTCGACGAAGACGGGGATCGTGATCTCGCGCGTGATGACCGATGCCGAGGGGGTGCGGAACGTGGTCGGCACGGGGCTCGTCCAGATGCTGGGCGGGCTGATGACGGCGCTGATCGCGGTCAGCGTGCTGTTCTACCTCAACTGGCAGCTGACGCTGGCCACGGCGCTCATCCTGGGCGTGTTCGCCGGCATGATGGCGTACGCCTTCCGCACGCTGCGGCCGCTGTTCCGCGAGCGGGGGGCCATCAACGCCGACGTGACGGGGCGGCTGGCCGAGTCGGTGGGCGGCATCCGGCTCGTGAAGCTCTACGTGTCGGAGCGGCGCGAGCGGAAGCTGTTCGCGCAGGGCGTGCACAAGCTGCTGCGCAACGTGGCGCAGACGATCACCGGGACGTCGGCCGTGAGCTCGGGCACGACGGTGATCAGCGGCGTGATCGGCGTGCTGGTCATGGTGATCGCGGGACGCGACGTGCTCAACGGCACGATGACGCTGGGCGACCTGTTCCTGTACGTGTACCTGGTGGGACTGGTGGCGGCGCCGCTGGTGCAGATCGCCTCGATCGGGACGCAGAACTCGGAGGCGTTCGCGGGGCTGGACCGCATCCGGGACGTGATGAACACGGCGACCGAGGACGGCGACGACGCGGGGCGCTCGCCGGTGGAGGACATCGTGGGCACGGTGGAGTTCCGCCACGTGTCGTTCGAATACGAGGCGGGGGTCCCGGTGCTGCGCGACGTGAGCTTCGCGGCGCCGGCCGGTTCGACCACGGCGCTGGTCGGGTCGAGCGGCTCGGGGAAGAGCACGCTGATCGGGCTCGTGCAGGCGTTCTACCACCCGCAGGAGGGGCACATCCTGATCGACGGGCGCGACCTGTCGGGGCTGCGGCTGCACGACTATCGCGCGCAGCTCGGCGTGGTGATGCAGGACAACTTCCTGTTCGACGGGACGATCCGCGAGAACATCGCGTTCGCGAAGCCCGGGGCGACGGACGCCGAGGTCGAGCGCGTGGGGCACGTGGCGCACGTGGACGAGTTCGTGAAGCGGTTCGAGCACCAGTACGACACGGTCGTCGGCGAGCGGGGCGTGAAGCTGTCGGGCGGGCAGCGGCAGCGGGTGGCGATCGCGCGGGCGATCCTGGCCGACCCGCGGATCCTGATCCTCGACGAGGCGACGTCGAGCCTGGACAGCGAGAGCGAGGCGCTGATCCGCGACGGGCTGCGGTCGCTGCGGCGCGGGCGGACGACGTTCGTGATCGCACACCGGCTGTCGACGATCGAGAGCGCGGACCAGATCCTGGTGCTCGAGGACGGGCGGATCGTGGAGCGCGGCACGCACGCCGAGCTGATGGCGCTGGTCGGCCGGTACCGGCAGCTGCACGACCGGCAGCATGGGATCGAAACGGATCAGTACATCAATCCGGGCGAGGACTTCCTGCCCGCCGCCCC
>JBJKPA010000141.1:0-6242 GCA_046706905.1 Gemmatimonadaceae bacterium | reverse complement strand
TACGCCGCAAATCACCTGCTGGGCGCGCTGCTATATGGCGTGAGCGCCACCGACGGCGTGACGCTGGCGGCGGTGGCGGCGGCGATGCTCGCGGTGGGGCTGGTGGCCACGCTCGTTCCGGCGCGGGCCACGACGCGCGTGGATGCGGTGGTGGCGCTCAGGGCGGAGGAGTAGGGGCGGGGGGCCACTCGTTCGAGTCGACGCCGACCACCTAATACAAGACACCCGCAGCCACGAAGGTTGCGGGTGTCTTGGTAAGACTGGTGCGCCCGTCAAGCACCCGAACATTACCGCTCCGATTCCGCCGAGTCAATCGATTGGCGAGGCCGTGCCCGGAGCGGGATTCGAACCCGCACGCTCTTGCGAGCATGCGCTTGACGGGCGCACGCGTCTACCAGTTCCGCCACCCGGGCACGTGCGCAGAAATGCCGGAACTGGGTAGACAGCCAGACAAGACGCTCTCCGCTGCCTCCGATCGCGCAGGTTACGGAGAACGACGGCGGAAGCCGTCATCGGAAGCGCGCCTGGTGGATCAATTCGCGCGCCGCCGGTGAGCCGCCCGCCGCAACACAGCCGCCGAATGACGAGTCTCGCGCGCTTTGGGTGGTGAGTCATCCGGCGACCTTCGGTACTCTGTCCGTCCTGGCCCGGCGAGCCCGGATAACCCGGCTTGCATTTGCATATGCAAGTGAGTACTCTCAGGGGAGCGTTCGATGGGAGTCTTGATGGCCACGACGGTCGCCCACCTGCCGGTGGTGGATGAGGCGCATAAGGTGCTGGGCCTGACGTACAAACAGGTCGCGGGCATCCTGCGCGCCGACGAAAGCACGCTGCAGCGCTGGCGCACGGGCACAAGCGATCCCTCGCCCGTGTTCCTCGGCCGCATGGAGAGTCTGGACGAACTGCTGCGTGAGCTCCGTGCCACGTTCCGGCGCACGAATGCCGCCAAGCGCTGGCTCGAGACGCCCGTCCCCGCCTTTGGCGACCAGCGGCCGCTCGACCTGCTGCTCGGCGGACGCATCGAGCGCGTGACGGCGGCCCTGCAGGCGTTCAATTCGGGCATGACCACCTGAAGGCGGTCGTGACGCCGAGGGCTTGGCGCGCATGCTTGGCCGCGGGGCAGGAATCGGCATTCCACCGGTGA
Organism: Gemmatimonadaceae bacterium; assembly: GCA_046706905.1. Classification (GTDB taxonomy): domain Bacteria; phylum Gemmatimonadota; class Gemmatimonadetes; order Gemmatimonadales; family Gemmatimonadaceae; genus JAGWRI01. Next base: position 5,098 of record JBJKPA010000141.1, on the reverse strand, counting down.
TCGCGTATCGGCAGTGCCACCCGGCGTACGCCGACATCTCCGACGCGACGCTCCGCGCCAGCGCGCGCGAAGGCGGACGATTCAATCCGTGGCACGAGTTCGGGGCGGTTTACGTGTCGCTGTCCAGGGCTACCGCGGTGCACGAGCTTCGCCGGCGTGCCCGCCGCCTGGCCGTGGATCTGGCCGAACTGCTTCCGCGTACGATGCTCCGGCTCCGCGTGGACCTGGAGCGCGTGCTCGACCTGACCGATCCGAGCGTCGCGGCGGCCTGGGGGCTGAGCGCGGCGCAGCTTCGGAGCGACGACCTCGCTCCCTGCCAGGAAGTGGCGCGCGCCGCGCGAAGGGACGGGTACGAGGCAATCCGGTTCCCCGCCGCGAGCGGCAAGGGCGAGAATGTCGCGATCTTCCTCGACCGCCTGCATGCGGGATCCACCGTGGTCGTGGAGAGCGCGGAAGAGTTGAAGCTCTGAGAAGGGACCCCGCTCCTAGCCCGCCATTTGGTTCTCCCCGCTCCGGCCACGGCCCCGTACACGCGTTGACTCGGCGGTAGCGGCCGCCTATTCTATCCCGTGTCTGCCAGACGCACGTGTCGAAAGAACGCCCGCCGCTTCTCGCGGCGGGCGTTCGCTTTTTCGGGCGAACCGGAAGCCGGCCGCAGCCCACGGGTCCGGATTCGCTCCGCGGAGCGTGGAAATGCTCCGCCGTGCGCGCGAAGGGTGGCGCGTGTCGCCGGCCGGAGGCCGAATATCCCTCGCATGGCCTCGCACGTTCCCGCCTTGCAGCATTCCCAATCTGGGTATATTCATTCCCAATATGGGAACGGTACGCAATCGCCAGCCCGCCGGCCTGGCCGCGGCGCTCTTCACCCCCGTGCAGGCGAGGGTGTTGGGCCTCTTCTTCGGCCAGCCCGACCGGCAGTTCCAGAGCGCCGAGCTCATCCGCCTCGCGGAAGGTGGAACGGGCGCCGTCCACCGGCAGCTCACCCGCCTCGCCGAGGCCGGATTGGTGATCGTTACGCACCATGGAAACCAGAAGTACTACCAGGCCAACGCCGAGTCGCCGGTTTACCACGAGTTGCACGGGCTGGTGGTGAAGAGCGTCGGCTTGGTCGAGCCGCTTCGCCGTGCGTTGGCGCGGCATGCGTCGAAGATCCGGGCTGCGTTCATCTTCGGGTCGGTGGCCAAGGGCACCGACCGCGCGACCAGCGACATCGACCTGTTCATCCTTTCCGATTCGCTGCGTCACGATCAGGCGTTCGACGCGCTGGCCGCGGCCGAGTCCACGCTCGGGCGGCCGGTGAACCCGTCGCTGATGACGGTCAAGGAATGGCGGGCCAAACGGCGGGTGAAGGGGTCGTTCGCCGCCCGGGTGGCCGCGGGTCCACGTACGTTCGTGCTCGGATCGGAGCGTGACCTCGACCGAGCTGCTGAACCTGGTACGCGCCGGGCAGCTCAAGCCCGAGCCGCCGTCGCCCGCTGAGAACGCGGGACACGTCGGCGTAGCGGGGCGCTCCAGGGACGGCCTCACCACCTCGTTGACTCGCCGCCGTGCGCGCCGTATTCTTCACTCACTTGCCAGGTGCGCACGCAGTACCGAACGCCCGCCGCTTCTCGCGGCGGGCGTTCTCATTTCTCCGGCACCGTCCCATCCACGATCCGATCCCACACGCCCCCGTACGCCGCCAGCACCGCGGTCACGAAGCCGCCCTTCTTCTCCCGCCCCACGATCTCCGCCATGCGCACCCGGGTCTCCGCGGTCTTCCCGGCCCGCTTCGCCGCCTTGAGCGTTCCAGAATACGCGGCCACCACGTCTGCTCCGGTGATCTCGTAGCCATACCCCTCCACGAGCCAGCGCAGCGCCAACAGCCCGGCCTCCACGGCGAACGTCGGGCGCTCGTCGGCCATGTCGCGCGCGGCGCGGGTGAGCGTCTTGGGATCGCACGGGCTCCTGGCCGCCAGCGCCAGCGCTTCGTCGTAAAGCCCGGCGCTCTTCGCCGCCGCGAACCACTTCCCCTCGTGGCCCGGTGTGGTGGCCACCAGGTCGGTCAGGATCTGCGCCGCCGGCTTGGCCGGATACTTCTTCTGCACCGCCCGGAACCGCGCCAGATACGTCCGCCCGCCCCCCGCCGTGAGCGCGTACCGCCGGTACGCTTCCTCCGCGAAACCCGACGACAGCAGGATCTCCTCGCACGCCGCGTCTATGTGCCCGTTCCCGCCGTGCGGGTCCCGGCACCGCTCGGCGTACGCGATGGCGTCGGCCTTCCGCCCCTGCGCCACCAGCGCCTTCACCACCCACCGCTGCCAGTGCCACAGCCTTCCCGGCGAGCCGAGCCGCACGACGTCGTCGTACCGGCCGGCGCGATACAGCGCGCTCAGGCACGCGCTCACCGGCTGCAGCGGCATGTAGCGGTACACCTCGCGCGGCGCGAGCGCCTCGCGCGCGTCGGCCAGCAGCCGGTCGGCCCACGCCGAGGCGACGTCGGCCGACGGGCAGAGCTCGCCCCAGTAGTCGCCCAGCAGCTCGATGTAGGGGATCCGGTCGGCCACGTACGCGTCCCACAGCCGCTCCAGCCACTTCGCGTGCGCGGCCTCGCTCGCGCCGGCGCCGCCGATCAGCGGTGCCAATGCGGCGATCGCGTCGTTCACCGCGCCGCCGATGGCTCCCGACGAGCTGTCCACGTGTTCCAGCGCACCCGATACGCGTTCCAGAAAGCTCACGGCGCCCTCGGCGGCCAGCGCCGGATCGCGGCGCGCCACCTTCCGGATCTCGGCCACGGCCTGGTCCACGCGCTCGATGGCGGGGTGCGACCGCCAGCCGAACGCGCCCCGGCGAAACCGGGACTTGAACTGCCACTTGTGCGGGGGGCGGTCCGCGCCGTCGGGGCGGGTCAACGGGGGCCTCCGGAATTCGCGCGCCGCCGGGCCCTCCGCCACACCCTCACAGCACCCGCCACCACGGGACGGCCAGCACGTCCGGCGCGAGCCATTCCATGGTGCTGCCCGTGTGCAGCAACAAGCCGGCCCGCGCCTTCCGACCGTACTCCTCGCGGAACGATCGCAGCCGCGCGGCGTCGCCCAGCCGGGGCCGCGCACCGGCCTTGACCTCGATGGGAAGCAGACGCCCGCCGGCCTCCACCACGAAATCCACCTCCTCGCCGCTGGCCGTGCGCCAGTACGCGACCTCCGCGTGCTCGAGCCGAGCATCGCGCCACGCCAGCAAGTCGGCGAGCACGAGGTTCTCCAGGTGCGCCCCTGCCGGCTCGGCGCCTTCCGCGAGGTGAAGCGCCACCCCGGTGTCCCCCCAATACAGCTTGGGCGCCTTGATGAGCCGCTTGGTCCGGTTCACGGCGTACGCCGGCAGGCGTACCAGCAGGTACGACGTCTCCAGGAGGTTGAGCCACCGATGCACGGTCGGCTGCGGCAGCGACACGTCGCGGCCCAGCTCGGTCTGATTCAGGAGCTGCCCCAGCCGCAGGCACGCGGCGCGCATCAGTCGCCGGAAATCGGGCAGGGCGCTGATCGACGCCAGGTCCTGCAGATCGCGCTCGAGATAGGTGCGCACGTATCCGTCGAACCAGATGGCGCGGTCGCGGGCGTCCTCGAGCTCGAGCGCGGGCGTTGGAAACCCGCCGCGGCGCGCCAGGGCGCGCCAGTCCTCGCTCTCCGGCCGGCCGGCGGACAGGACGTCGGGCCAGTCCTCGTCACGCGCGCCGAGCAGCTCCTCCCAGCGTCCGGCCCGGCCCTCGCCCCGCTGCTCGCGCCGGGTCATGGGTCGGAGCGTCAGGTAGCTCGCCCGGCCTGCCAACGACTCCGACACCTGCCGCATGAGCAGCAGGTTCGCCGATCCCGTCAGCAGGAAACGACCCGGTTTGCGATTGCGGTCGATGGCCCGCTTCACCGCGGCCAGGATCGCCGGCTCGCGTTGGACTTCGTCGAGCGTCACGGCGCCAGTGCCGCCCACCAGCGCCTGGGGATCGCGGCGGGCCGTGTCGAGCACGTCGAGATCGTCCAGGGACGCGTAGCGTCTGGTGCCCGAGATCCGCTGGGCGACCAGCGTGCTCTTGCCGGTCTGGCGCGCGCCGGTGACCACCACGGCGGGCATGACCCGGAGGCGCTGGGCCAGCGCGGACTCGACGAGGCGGGGAAGGGTCTTCATGGCATGAATGATAATCATTCACCACGTGAATGCCAGGTCGGAGGCCCGCCGGTGGGCGGTCTCTCGTTCGACGCCCGGAACGCGGACGGAGTTCAGTCCGGAACCCTGCGCTCCGCCGCATACACGTCGGCGCCTTCGAGTTGCACGAGGCGCACGAGCGGGCCGAAGCGGGTCGTGTCCACCAGGCCGTCCTGGCGGACGCGCGCCGGCGAGTCGGCGGGCGCGACCACGATGATCGCCCGCCGCGCCGTTTCCACGGGAGTGGAGAACCGCGCGGTGTCGCCCCCGGATCGCAGCAGATAGTACTCGAGGGGAGCATTCGCCGGCACGCTCGCGACGATGCGATCGGCGGGGGTCACGATGAACCGCAGCGTGTCGGCCACCGCGTGGGCGGCTGGAAACGATCCGGTCTCGAGGTCCTGACCGACGGCGTCCGTGACGAGCCCCCGCGCCACGCCGCCGACGGCGACGATCCAGGCCAACGCCGCCATCGCCCAGCGTTCTCGGGCCTCGCCCAGCCGCGACAGCGCCCGATCCACGGCTCGCGCGAAGGCCAGCCCGGCAAGGGGCAGCATCCAGAGCCAGTTCCGCGGATACGGCAGCCGGTGCGTCGCGGCGAGGAGCAGGATGGTCCACGCGATCGCGACGAGCAGCGGAGACGGGACCGCGAGACGCGAGGGTGGCTGCCGCAGGGCGGCAACGAGGCTCACGACGACGACGCCCAGCACGACAGGGGCGGGGAAGGGCTGGCTCCACGCCGTCAACGTCGCGGCGACGTGCGGAGGAATTCCCCGGAGAAACACGGGCCAGGGCGAGCTCGTGACGTACTGGTTGCCCGTGAGCGATCCGAGCCCGCTGGCGCGGATGATCGGGAGGTAGGCGAGCGCGGCGAGCGTCGCGGCTGCGGCGAGCGCGCCTTCGAGGGCGGCGAGCGTGCGCGCTC
>JBJKPA010000140.1:0-3626 GCA_046706905.1 Gemmatimonadaceae bacterium | reverse complement strand
CGCGCTCCCGCCGCGGCGAGCGCGGCGGCCTCGGCGTGCGGGCCGCCGTAGCGCGCGTGGTGTCCCTCGGCGACGATCGCGCCGTCACGCACGACGACGGCGCCGACCATCGGGTTCGGCGCCGTCTGTCCCCAGCCATTGCGGGCCAGGTCGAGCGCCCGGCGCATGTACTCCGAGGCCGGGCGCTCCGTCATCCGTTACCAGGCCAGCCGCAGTCCGACCGAGCCGTAGAGCCGGGACGCGTTCGCGTCCTTGCCCGCGAACGTGTTGTACGTGCTCACCGAGCCGCCCGACACCTGGCCGACTTCGCCGACGAGCTTGAGGATCGGGAGGTTGATGGACAGGTCGGCGAACATGTTGGTGCGGGTGTCGTTCTGCGACATCGCCACCGTGGGCGAGGTTTGCCCCAGCACCGTGGCCTGCACCGACGCCGACTGACTGTACTGGTCCTGGCCGATCCCCGCCGCGAGGCCGAACACCACGAAGTGCTTGCTCGCCACCAGACGGTACGCCGTGGTGCCGATGCTCACGTCGGACACGGTGAAGTTGTTGCCGCTCGACGAACCTTCGAGCGTCACGGTGGGCAGGTCGCGCTTGAGATAGGTGACCGCCACGCCGGGCAGCGCCACCGACTCCTGGATGATGCCGACCCGCACGCCGTACCCCAGCTTGAGCGAGCCGTTGGGCACCTTCACGCTGAAGTTGTTCTGGCTGACCTGGGGGATGTACGCGGCGTTCACGAGCAGGTCCACGCCCCCCACGTTGGTGACGCCCACCGGAATTCCGCTCCAGAGGCCGAGCGCCGCATCCACCACGGGCATCGGCAGCGGCTGGTTATCCTGGGTCGGCAGCGTGCTCTGCTGGCGCCCCGTGACGCTCTGCGTGAACTGGTCCACCTGCGGCAGCGTGCCCATGACGACGTTGGCGCGCACGCCGAGCGAGAAATGGGGGAAGCCACCGAGCGTGCCGCCCTGCCCCAGCGTCGCGTTCCCGCCCGCGATCGCGGCGCCGAGCTGCGGCGCCATGTACTGGAAGACGTCCACCGCCTGTTGGCAGCCGTCCTGGCTGATCTGCGCCGCACTGCCCTGCGCGCCCCCGGGGCACGCCGTCTGCGCCCGAACCGGACGCGCCGCGGCGAGCGCCATCCCGCCCGCCGCCATCACCGCCGCCGACCATGACAACCTCATCGTCCCTCCGCATGCTGGATGTCCACGCGGCCGGTGCCCTTCACCACGCGCCCGAGCCGCCACCCGCGCATCCCCGCGCCCTCGGCCCCGGCCAGCACGGCCTGGGCGTCGTCGGGCGCGACGATCGCTACCATACCGACGCCCATGTTGAACGCACGGAACATCTCGTCGGTGGCCACGTCCCCGGCCCGCTGGAGCTGCCGGAAGAGATTGGGCACCTGCCAGGTGCCCGCATCCACTTCGGCATCGAGCGTTTCGGGGAGCGCGCGGTTCAAATTTCCAGGCAACCCGCCCCCGGTGATGTGCGCCATGGCACGGATCTTCGTGAGGGAAACGCGAAGCGCGGGGAGGTAGGACCGGTGGACCCGGAGCAACGCGTCGGCCACCGAGCCCCCCTCGCCGGGGAAGGGATCGCCGACGCCAAGCTTCATGCGCTCGGACACGATGCGGCGGGCCAGCGAGTAGCCGTTGGTGTGGAGCCCGCTGCTCGGGAAGCCCAGGAGGACGTCCCCCTCGCGCACGCGCTCGGGGCCCAGAATCGCGTCTTCCTCCACCCACCCCACGATGAACCCCGCCAGATCGTAGTCCGGGGGCGTGTAGAGGCCCGGCATCTCGGCGGTCTCGCCACCGACCAGCGCACACCCGTTCTCGCGGCACCCCGCCGCGACGCCGGCCACCACCCCCTCCACCACCGCGGGCACCAGCGCGCCGAACGCGACGTAGTCCAGGAAGAAGAGCGGCACCGCACCCTGCACCAGGATGTCGTTCACGCAGTGGTTCACGAGGTCGTGCCCCACCGTGTCGTGGCGGCCGGCCTCGATGGCGACCTTGATCTTGGTGCCCACGCCGTCGGCGCTGGAAACGAGCACCGGGTTCCGCGCCCCGGCCGGCATGCGGAACATGCCGCCGAACCCGCCGAACTTCCCCCGTGCCCCCTCGGTAAAGGTCGATTCCACCAGGCGCCTGATGCGGTGTTTGGCGTCGTCGGCCGCGTCGATGTCCACGCCGGCCGAGCGGTAGTCGAGGGGCCGATCGGTCACGCGGGGATTCCGGACTCGAAGGTCACCAACCGGTGGAACTCGCGCACCCGGGCCATCACGTCGGCCGGCGTGATCTCGAGCAGCCGGTCGACGCTGAACTTCTCGACGGCGAACGAGCCCATCGCGCTGCCGTACACCACGGCGCGGCGCAGGCTCTCCTCGCCGACGTCGCCGGTGTGCGCCAGATAGCCCATGAACCCGCCGGCGAAGGAGTCGCCCGCCCCCGTGGGATCGAACACCTCTTCCAGCGGATAGGCGGGAGCGAAGAACACCGACTCCGGGGTGAACATGAACGCACCGTGCTCGCCCTTCTTGATGATCACGAGCTTGGGCCCGCGGTCCATGATCCAGCGCGCCGCCTTCACCAGGTTGAACTGCTCGGTGAGCTGCCGCGCCTCGCCGTCGTTGAGCGTGATCGCGTCCACGCGCTGGAGGAGGGCGAGCAGCTCCGGCCGCCGGCTCTCGATCCAGAAGTTCATCGTGTCGCAGGCCACGAGCCGCGGCTCGTGCACCTGGTCGAGCACGTCGAGCTGGAGGCGCGGGTCGATGTTCCCGAGGAACACGAACGGGGCGTCGCGGAACTGCTCGGGGATCCGCGGATGGAAGTTCGAGAACACGCCGAGGTGCGTCTCGAGCGTCTCGGCGACGTTCAGGTCGTGGCGGTAGCGCCCGCGCCAGCGGAACGACGGGCCGTCGGCCTGCTCGACGCCGGCGAAGTCCACGCCGCGGCGGATGAGCGGCTCGAGCTGGGCCATCGGGTAGTCGTTGCCCACCACGCCCACCACCTGCACGGGCGAGAGGTGGCTGGCCGAGGCCGAGAAGAAGTTGGCCGAGCCGCCGATGACGTTGTCGGCCTTGCCGAAGGGCGTCTCGACGGAGTCGAGCGCCACCGAGCCGACGACCAGCACTGGGTTCGTCACATGCGCTCCGGAGCGGTGATGCCGAGCAGGGTGAGGCCGTTGCGCAGCACGATCTGCGACGCGCGGGCCAGCACGAGCCGGGCCTGCATGATCGGCGCGGGCTCGTTGAGGACGTGCGCCGTGTGATACCACAGGTGCACCTTGCCGGCGGTGTCGTGCAAGTAGGTGGCGATCCGGTGGGGCTCGAGCGCGCCGGCGGCCCCGGACAGGAGCGCCGGATAGTCGAGCAGGGCCTTGATCACCTCCTGCTCTTCCGCGCGGTCGAGGAGCGCGAAGTCCACGCCGTCGGCCGACACGGCGGCGGCGTCGATCTCGCCCACGCGGAAGATGCCGCACATGCGCGCGTGCGCCATCTGGATGTAGTAGACCGGGTTCTCCTCCGACTGCGTACGGGCGAGGTCCACGTCGAACTGGAGCTGGGAGTCGCCCTTCCGCATGAGGAAGAAGTACCGCACCGCGTCGCGGCCGACCTCGTCGAT
>JBJKPA010000139.1:0-5235 GCA_046706905.1 Gemmatimonadaceae bacterium | reverse complement strand
ACGCCGCCGCGCGCGACGTCGAGACGGCGTTCGCCGCGGCGCGGCTCGAGGCGCTGGCCCGCCGCGCCGACGTGTGGGTGGTGTTCGACACGGCGGCCCGCACCGTGGCCGTGCGGGGCCCCGGCGGAACCCGGCTGCGCCCTCTGGGGTCCATCTATGGAATCGCGATATCGGTGACCCGTGATTCGATGGGCTACGACGGGTGGGGCCTGGGACGGGGGGCGGCGAATCTCACGGTGGTGGTCGCCCGCGGGCGGGTCCGGGACACGCTGGTCGTGTCCCGCCTGGGCCGCGTGCGGCGCTAGCGGCCCCGGGGCCGGCGGCCGGGCCGGCAGGGCGGCGCTAGATTCCCGCCGAGTGGCGTGATTGGTCACGGGTTGGTCTCTCCAGTGACCCACATCACGCAAGAATGTGACGGCAGACCGCCGGGGGTGAGTTATTCCTCATGAGATGACCGACGACGCGGCCGACGTGCGGCGTGTGCTCAACGGCGACGTTGACGCCTACGCGGCGCTGGTAGATCGGTACTACGATCAGTGCGCGCGGTACGCGGTCCGGATGTTGGGCAATCGCGATGATGCGGAAGATGCGCTCCAGGCGACGTTCCTGCGGGCGTATCGGGCGCTGGGCCGGTATCAGGAACGGGACAAATTCAGCGCCTGGCTGTACCGCATTCTGGTGAACCAGTGCCGGAGTCTGGCGGCGCGGCGGTCCCAACGGGAACGGGTGTTCGTGCGCGAAGAGGCGGTGCTGCTCAACGCGACCGACGAGCACCAGGTGGTGTGGGCGGGGGAGGAGGAGGAGTTCGTCCAGCGGGTGTTGAGCGACCTCGATCCGCTGCTGCGGGAAGCGTTCGTCCTGAAGTACATCGAAGAGATGAGCTACGAGGAGATGGCCGCGCTGACCGGCGTCGGCGTCTCCGCGTTGAAGATGAGAGTGAAGCGCGCCGCCGACCGGCTGCGCGAGCGATGGGAGCGCAACAAGCATGACTGAGTCCGAACGGGACCCCTACATCGAGTGGATCGCGCGCCAGGGACGACGGCCGGTCGAGCTGTCGCCCGATGCCCGTGCTCGGCTGATGGACGCGGTCCGGGCCACTTCGCTCCCGGCGCGCCCGCGCCGCGGGCTGGGCTGGCTGACGGCGCCCCGGCCGCTCACCCTGTCGCCGCTCACGAGCACGTTGCTCGCCGCGGGGCTGGTGGGCGTCGGCGTGCTGGCCGGACTGAGCGTGACTTACCGGGACGGTCGCGTGCCGGCCGAGCAGCCAGCCGCTGTCGCTGCGAATGCGCAGCTCCCGGTTCACAATTCGCTGCAGGTGCACCGATTCGAGCTCACGGCGCCCGGTGCGGTCCACGTCTCGCTGGTCGGGGACTTCAACGACTGGAACGCCGCGGCGACGCCGATGGTCCGGACCGCCGACGGCAAGGCGTGGTCGGTGACCGTCCAGCTGCCGGCCGGCCGCCACGTGTACGCCTTCGTCGTGGACGGCGCGGGCGGGACCACCAAGTGGATGCCCGACCCGGCGGCGCTGCGCGCCCCCGATGACGGCTTCGGCACGCCCAATTCGGTGGTGCTGGTCGGCCGGCGGGGGACCACATGAGATCCCGCGCGTATCGCGGCCTCGCCGCCTTCCTGGCGCTCGCCCTGACGGCGCCCGCCGTGGCGGCAGCCCAGGGGCCGGACCCGATGGCCAAGCTGGACAGCGGCACGCGGGCGCTCGTCGTGGCGCTCGAAGACTCGGCGCGGGCCGAAGGGCTCCCGGCCGATGCCGTGCTCTCCAAGGCCCAGGAGGGTGTGGCCAAGCACGCCTCGATGACGGCGATCGCCCGGGCCGTGCGCACGGTGTTCCTGTCGTACCGCGAGGCGCGGCAAACACTCGGCGCCAAGGCCAGCCGCGACGAGTTGGCGGCCGGCGCCGCGGCGCTGCAGGCGGGAATTCCCGCGTCCACGCTCGTCGATCTACGGGCCAGCGGCCATGGCAAATCCGTCATGGTCCCGCTCGTCGTGCTGGCCGACCTGGTCACCCGCGGCGTGCCGCGCGACATGGCCTCGCACACGATCCTCCAGCTCTGGACCGGCGGCGCCGGGGACACCGATCTTTTGGACTTGCCCAAGGCGGTCGGGCAAGACATACTTTCGGGAGCCGCCCCGGGTGACGCGCTGCTCAATCGCGCGCGCACGATCCCGCTCCGGCTGCCGCCAGGGAAGGTCCCCGAGTAGCGGCTCGCGGTTTCCCACACGCCGAGCTCGTCCCGCATGTTCGAGCCGAAGCGATCCTCCGCCGTCGTCGTTGCGCTCGCCCTCGCGCTGTGCATTCCGCAGCGGGGGCTTTTTGCGCAATGGACGTCCCGGTTCGAGGCGGGAGCGGTCTCGGGCACGACGGCCGGCCTGGTGCCGACCAGCGCGTTCAGCCTGACGCCGGACGTGCGCTACGACAGCCACGCCCTCAAGCTCGCGGCGAGCGGCTCGGCGTGGCTCAACGGCAACTCCTGGCAGCTGGCCGACGCCGACGCGTCGGCCGCGTGGAGTTCGCCCGTGGTGCATCACCTGGGCGTGCAGCTCCTGGCGAACGCCGACCGGGCGTACTACGACCCGGTGAACCAGAACGAGCAGATCGAGGCACGGGCCCGCGTGCACCTGGTGTTCTCGCAGCAGGGCGGGCTGTGGCTGGAGAGCGGCGTGGCGCGGCCCTGGCGCGTGGCCGTGGTCTCCTCGGTGGACGTGGCGGGCGCCGGCGCGTGGACGCAGGTGGGCGGCGCGACGCTGACCGGGACCTACACCAACTTCGCCTTCACGCGGCTGGCCAGCGCCAGCGATTCCACGGGTACGCTCGAGTCGTGCACCGCCCAGAGCGACAACAGCGGGTGCCTGCGCCAGTCGCACTTCAGCGAGTGCAGGGCTCGGTGCACTGGGAAAAGGCGGGCCTCGAGCTCAATGCGCAGACCGGATACCGGTTCGGCGCGGCCAGCGACGTGACCCCCGATTCGCGGCGCTGGGCGTCGGCGAGCGCGGTGATCTGGTTCGCCAGCGACGTGGCGATGGTCGTGGGCGCGGGCCGCCAGCCGTCCAATCCGGCGCGCGGACTTCCGGCCCGGAACTACGCCAATCTCGGCCTGATGTTCGCGGCCTGGCCGTCGGCGTCGGTGGGCGCCGTGCCGATCGAGGCGCGGGCCAGCGCGATCAGCAAGTTCGACGTCGCACAGGCCGGGCTCTCGCTGGAGCGCGTGCAGGTCCACATCCCGGGCGTGCAGAGCGTCGAGGTGATGGGCGACTTCACCGACTGGCAGCCGGTGGAGATGGTGCAGCGCGGCCGCGACCTGTGGGAGGCGCTGCTCCCGATCGGCCCCGGCATCCACCAGATCAACGTGCGCGTGGACGGCGGGAAGTGGCTCCCGCCGCCGGACACCCCGACGATGCGCGACGGATTCAACGGCGAGGTCGGCGTGCTGGTCATGCACCAGTAGCGCGAACGTCGGAAACGCGAACGGCCGGCAGCTTCCCGCTGCCGGCCGTTTCTTCTTGCCTCACGTCCCGAAATCGAACCCCGGCATCGAGATCCGCGGGATCGGCTCTCCCATCATCCGCTCGATCGTCCGCACCATCGCGATCTCGTCGGGCGCCATGAAGGTGAAGGCGTCGCCGGTCGCCTCGGCGCGCCCCGTGCGGCCGATGCGGTGCACGTAGTCTTCCGGCTGCTGCGGCACGTCGTAGTTGATGACGTGCGAGATCCCGTTGATGTCCAGCCCGCGCTGCGCGATGTCGGTGGCCACGAGCACGCGGATCTTGCCGTGCTTGAAGTCGGCCAGGGCCTTGGTGCGCTGCGCCTGCGTCTTGTCGGCGTGCATGGCGGTGGCGCTGATCCCCTCGTGCTCGAGCTGCCGCACCACGCGGTCGGCGCCGTGCTTGGTGCGCGTGAACACGAGCACCGAATCCATGCCGTCGGCACGCAGCAGCTGCGCGAGCAGCGACGTCTTGCGGTCGGCGGGCACGGGATACACGGCGTGGGCCACCGTGCTGGCGGCCGAGGAGCGGAGACCGATCTGCACCACCTCCGGCTTGCGCAGGTACTTGCGGGCCAGGGCCTCGACCTCGGGGGGCATCGTGGCGCTGAACAGCAGGGTCTGCCGGTAGGGCGGGATCTCGGCCACGATGCGGTTGATCTGCGGCGCGAAGCCCATGTCGAGCATCCGGTCGGCCTCGTCGAGCACCAGGAACTCGAGGTCGTCGAACACCACGTTCTGCCGCTCGAGGTGGTCGATCATCCGTCCCGGCGTCGCGACCACGACGTCCACCCCGGCGCGCAGCTTCTGCTGCTGCGGGTCGAGCGGCACGCCGCCGTACACCGGCGCCACGTCCAGCTCGGCGTGGCGGGCGTAGTTGCGGACGTTCTCCTCGACCTGCACGCACAACTCGCGCGTGGGCGTGAGGATCAGGGCGCGCGTGCGGCGCGGGCCGTCGAGCAGCCGGTCCACGAGGGGCAGCGTGAACGCCGCCGTCTTGCCGGTGCCCGTCTGGGCGAGGCCGATGATGTCGCGCCCCTGCAGGATGAGCGGGATCGCCTGGGCCTGGATCGGGGTCGGCTCGCGGTACCCCGCGTCCTCGACCGCCTGGAGCACCCGGGGCGAGAGCCCGAGCGCCTCGAACGTCGGCGCCGGCCCTTCGGTCGTCTCGTTCGCCGCCTCCGGCGCGGCGTCCTTCGTCGTCTTTTTCTTGCGTGGCATGATGCGGTAAGGCTAATGGAGCCGGCGGCGCGTCGCTACTCGCGCGCGAAGGCGAGCAACGCGGCGTTCACTTCGGCCGGGCACTCCTCGTTCACGGCGTGGCCGCCGGCCACCTCCACGATCTCGAGGCGCGGAATGACGCGGGCGCGCTCGGCGCTTCCCGCGATGAGGTGGTCGCGCGTGCCGAGCACGAGCAGCACCGGGACCGTGATGCCCGACAGCTCGCGCTCGGCGTACGGCTCCCACGAGAAGCGGTGCAGGCAGGCGACCAGCGCCGCGCCGAACCCGGGTTGCGCCGCCGTGGCCCAGTACTGCTCGATGTCCTCCTCGGTGACGCGCGACGGATCGGCGTAGGCCAGACGCAGGAACCAGCGCACCAGCGGCTTGGCCACGGCGTACGACGCGTACTCGCGCAGCGCGAGCGGCGAGATGAGCTGCGCGACCGACGTGAACCGCACCGCGGCGAACCCCACCGGGTCGATGAGCGCCGCGCGCCCCACGCGCGGGTGGTGCG
>JBJKPA010000138.1:0-13729 GCA_046706905.1 Gemmatimonadaceae bacterium | reverse complement strand
CGCGCTGGACCCGGGCGTGGTGCGCACGCAGGCGACCGTGGGGGGCGGCGCCTTTCCCAACGCGCACATCCCGTCGGTGGCGCTCTCGCTCGGCCCCGGGGGGGCGGCGCTGGATCAGCGGCTTCGCGCCGGCGAGCCGCCGGTGATCGGGCGCGTACGCGACGACCGACTGTTGCTCGACCTGCGGACGATTCCCGAGCGCGAGGACGGCGCGCTCGTCGGCGCGGTGACCCGCGCCGCCGGAGCGCACGCGTGAGCGGGCGCCGGGCGGCGTTCGTGGACCGCGACGGCACGCTGATGGTCGACTTCCATTTCACCGACAGCGCGGCCGACGTCGTGCTGCTGGCCGGCGCGGCGCACGCCCTCGGGCGGCTCAATGCCGCCGGCATTCCGGTGATCATGGTGACCAACCAGTCGGGGATCGCGCGCGGATTCTTCACGATGGCCGATTACGAGCGCGTGAACGCGCGGCTCGAGGCGCTGCTCGAGGCGGAAGGCGGGCGGATCGACGCGGCGTACGTCTGCCCCCACCATCCGGACTTCTCCGGCCCCTGCGCCTGCCGCAAGCCGGGCACGCTGCTGTTCGAGGAAGCCGCGGCCGCCCACGGACTCGACCTCGCCGCGTCGCTCTACGTGGGCGACCGGTTCCGCGATATCGAGCCCGGACTCACGCTGGGCGGCACGGGCATGCTCATCCCCACCGACGAGACGCCGGCCGCGTACATCGCGAGCGCCCGCGAGCGCGCCACGGTCGTGCGCACGCTCGGCGAGGCGGTCACCCGCTTCCTGGGCACCGGCGCGTGAGGGCCAGGCTCGCCGTGCTCGCCTCGGGCGGCGGCTCCAATCTGCAGGCGATGCTCGACTACTTCGACGCGCTGGGCGAGCGGCGGGCCGCCGACGTCGCACTCGTGGTCTCGGATCAGCCCGGCGCCGGCGCGCTCCGGCGCGCGGCCGCGCATGGCGTCCCCACGGCCATCGTCCGCACCCGCGCGACGCCCGAGGGCCGGCCGCTGCTCGAGCTGCTGCGCGAGGCGCGAGTGGACGACGTGGCGCTCGCGGGATACCTTCGCCTCGTTCCGGCGGACGTGGTGCGCGCATTCGCGGGCCGCATCGTCAATGTGCACCCGGCCCTGCTGCCGGCGTTCGGAGGAAAGGGGATGTACGGGCATCATGTCCACGAAGCGGTGATCGCGGCCGGCGCCGAACGCAGCGGGGCCACCGTGCACTTCGTGGACGACGTGTTCGATCACGGCGCGATCATCGCCCAGTGGTCGGTGCCCGTGAACGCCGGCGATACCCCCGACGCCCTCGCGGCGCGCGTGCTGCGGGTAGAACATCTGCTGTATCCGCGCGTGGTGCAGGCCCTCCTCTCGGGCACCGTCCACGCCGGAGAGCCGGCCCGCACCGGGCGCGCAGACGACCGGAACGATCGCCACCTCATCGAGGACATCGAACATGCGTTGGGTCTCTAGCGTCGCGCTCGCCGCGGCCGCCGTCGTATCACTCGCCCCCCGCTCCGCCGCCGCGCAGCAGGCGTCGCTCGTTTCCGACGTGCAGGCGTGGATCCGCCTTCCCGTCGCGCCCGGACACGAGCGCTTCGCCACCGACCGCATCCAGGCCGCCGACCAGGGCTGGACCCGCGACGCGATCGGCGATCTCGTGAAGACGCGGGGGCACGGCGCCCCGGTGCGCGTCCTCGCCTGCGGGCTGGACGCCCCCGCCTACGTGGTGAGCGAGATCCGCGACGACGGCTACGTCCGCGTGCAGATGGCGGGCAACGGACCGCGCCAGCCGCTCTGGGACCAGTTCAACGAAGGGCAGCGCGTGCTCGTCATGACCGGCGATCGCGCCACGCCCGGCAAGATCATGATGGTACCCGGCGTGTTCGGCGTGAAGAGCGTGCACCTGCTGCGCGGCACCCCGCCGCACGAGGGCCTCACGCAGATCGGCGATCTCTGGCTCGACGTCGGCGCGACCAGCGCCGACGGCGTGCGCCGCATGGGCATCCAGCTCCTCGACCCGGTGTTCCGCGACCTGGTGCCGTGGAGCGTGGGCGACTATGTGACCGGCCCCAACGCCGGATCGCGCGCCGGCTGCGCGGCGGTGGCCGCCGCGTCCAACGAGACGCCCGCCGCCGGAACCAGCATCTACGTGATTTCGGCCCAGAGCGCGTTCGACTACGCCGGCCTGCTCGGCGTGCTCGCCCGCACGCCGTCGGCGGACTCGGTGTTCGTGTTCGGCGCCCCCATGGCGCCCGAGCCCGAGGGGAACGCCGCGGTGGGCGAGTCGCCGATGCGTCTTCCCGTGCCCGCCGCCGTGCACACCGGGCCCATCGTGGCCGTGACCGTGCGGCGCACGGACCCGAACACACTCATCGAACGTATCAGCGGCCCGGATCTCGGGGCGCTGTTCGCGGCGGTCGCCGCGCACGCCGGCATCAGTGCCGGGCAGCCGAAGCCGGTCCAGCCCGACGACGCGCTGCCCACGGTGGCCGAGGTGCGCGACAGCCTCACGCCGTACGCCGACCTGCTGGCACGGCTCTCCGACCGCTACGGCGTGTCGCGCCACGAGGGTGCGGTGCGCGAGATGGTGCGCGACAACCTGCCGGCGTGGGCCAAGCCCCTGGCCGTGCAGGACACCGCGGGGAACCTGTACGTCGCCGCCGGTCCCGACCGCGACACGGTGGTGATCGTGGCGCACATGGACGAGATCGGGTTCGAGGTCACCGGCATCGAGCCCGACGGGCGGGTGGCGCTGCGCAACGCGGGCGGGTTCATCCCCACCCTCTGGGAAGGGGAGCCGGCGCTGCTCCACCGCGACGGCGACCCGCAGGGCTCGACGATGAAGCGCGACTGCATGGCGACGAGTGCGTCGTCCACGCGGGGGGTGTTCCTGATCCCCGACGAGACGGCGACGGCGGAGGCCCGGGGCCGGGGAGGACGCGGCGGGCCGGGCGCGCGCGGCGGCCGTCGCGCTCCGGCCGTGCATTACGCCTGGTTCGGTCCCGATCCCGCGGCGCTCGGTATCAAGCCCGGCATGACCGTCACCGGCTTCAAGTGCGCGACGCGGATGGGCCGCACGCGGTTCACCGCCCGCTCGATCGACGACCGGGCCGGCGACACGGCGCTGCTCTTCGCCATGAAGGCCCTGAACCCGAAGACGCTCACGCACAAGGTCATCTTCGCCTTCTCGACGCGCGAGGAGATCGGACTCTACGGCGCGGCGGCGCTGGCCGCCGAGTTCGGCATTTCCGTCAAGCGCGTCCACGCGATCGACAC
The DNA here is from genome assembly GCA_046706905.1 of Gemmatimonadaceae bacterium. Classification (GTDB taxonomy): domain Bacteria; phylum Gemmatimonadota; class Gemmatimonadetes; order Gemmatimonadales; family Gemmatimonadaceae; genus JAGWRI01. The sequence continues at coordinate 10,451 of JBJKPA010000138.1, read as the reverse complement.
GTTCGTGTCGTCGGATACGCCCTTCGAGCCGCACCGGTTCGCCGATGCGCCGCTCGGCATGGGCGCCGTGGCCCGCATGCTCGACAATTCGAGCGTCACCCCGCCGCAGGAGTTCGACCGGGTGATCCGGATCGCGGAGGGCCACGGGATTCCGCTGCAGTGGGGCACGACGGGCGGCGGCAACGACGGCTCGGAGTTCGTGCGCTTCGGCGTGGCGGACGTGCCGATCGGGTGGCCGCTGCGGTACTCGCATTCGCCCGTGGAGACGGTCGATCTGCGGGACATCGTGTCGCTTTCGAGAATCGTGTATCAACTCGCGGTAAGTCGGTAGGACGGTAGGACGGTAGGACGGAAACGGCGTTGGGAGTAACTTCTTCGTCATTCGTCCTGCCGTCTCTCCCGCTCGCCGTCTTACTGTCCTGCCGTCCTACCGTCCTACTGAAATGCCCACCGCCCTCCTCTCCGTCTCGAACAAAACCGGCCTCACCGACTTCGCCAGAGGCCTCTCCGACCTCGGCTGGGACCTCGTGTCCACCGGCGGCACGGCCCGCGCGCTGCGCGACGCCGGGCTCACGGTGCGCGACATCAGCGAGGTGACCGGGTTCCCGGAGATGCTCGACGGCCGCGTGAAGACGCTGCACCCGGTGGTACACGGCGGACTCCTCGCCCGGCGCGATCTCCCCGAGCACATGGCGGCCATCGCCGAGCACCACATCCCGCCGATCGACCTCGTGGCGGTGAACCTGTATCCGTTCCGCGAGACCGCGGCGAAGGCCGGCGTCACGCCCGAAGAGGTCATCGAGAACATCGACATCGGCGGGCCGAGCATGCTCCGCTCGGCGGCCAAGAACTTCGCCTCGGTGTACGTGGTGGTGGATCCGGCCGACTACGGCCGCGTGCTGGCCGCGCTCCGCGCCGGCGACGACGATCTCGACCTCCGCCGTCTGCTCGCCGGGAAGGTGTACGCGCACACGGCGAGCTACGACGCGGCGATCTCCACCTGGTTCGCGCGCGAGCGGGGCGAGCAGTTCCCGCCGACGGTGGCGATGAGCTTCGAGCTGGCGCAGTCGCTGCGCTACGGCGAGAACCCCGGGCAGGCGGCGGCGTTCTACGTGGAGCGGCCCGGCGCCGGGCTGGCCGCGCTGGAGCAGAAGGGCGGCAAGGAGCTGTCGTTCAACAACCTCATGGATCTCGAGGGCGCCCTGCTCGCCGTCGAGCCGTTCGGCGACGAGCCGGCGTGCGCGATCATCAAGCACACCACGCCCTGCGGGCTCGCCGTGGGGCGCTCCGCGCACGAGGCGTACGAGAAGGCGCTGGCCTGCGACCCCGTCTCGGCGTTCGGATCGGTGATCGCGTTCAACGTCCCGGTGGACGAGGAGACGGCGAACGCGGTGGCCACGCTGTTCGTCGAGTGCATCGTGGCGCCGAAGTTCGACGAGGCCGCCGTCGACGTGCTCGGGCGCAAGAAGAACCTCCGCGTGCTGGAGGGACGCGCCACCTGGCCGCCGCACAGCCTGGACTACAAGCGCGTCCGCGGCGGCGTGCTGGTGCAGGATCGCGCGCCGAGCGTGATCGACGACGCCGGGTGGACGGTGCCGACCAAGCGGCAGCCGACGAGCGAGGAGCTGGCCGACCTGCTGTTCGCCTGGCGGGCCGTGGCGAGCGTGAAGAGCAACGCGATCGTGCTCACGAAGAACGGGGCGACGATCGGCATCGGCGCCGGGCAGATGTCGCGCGTGGACGCGTCGTTCATCGCCGCGCACAAGGCGCACGGCCAGGGGCACGACACCACCGGCGCGGTGATGGGCTCCGACGCTTTCTTCCCCTTCCGCGACGGCGTCGATCAGGCGGCGGAGGCGGGGGTGAAGGCGATCATCCAGCCCGGCGGCAGCGTGCGCGACGCCGAGGTGATCGCCGCGGCCGACGAGCACGGCATGGCGATGGTGTTCACCGGCAAGCGCCAGTTCCGGCATTAGGCGTCGCAGGCGGGCATCAAGAACCGAGATTGTGAACTACGGACGATCCGGTCAACTGCCGGACGAGACGGGTACGGCAAACGACGCGTGAACCAGGGGGCTTCGGCGGAGAGATCTGCGCGCCGAAGCCCCCTCATTTCATCGCGTCATCGTCGTCTCCGTCTCCTCCGTCTCGTCCGGATCGTCAGCCGTTCATACCCTTCCTTCTTGATGCCCGTTCGGCTATGCGAACGCGGCGAACCCCACGGTGTTGCCCCCGGGCTCGCGCACGTAGATCTCCGTGCTGCCGTAGAACGTGGTGTGTTTCGCCTTCACCACCGGCGCGCCGGCCAGCGCGCGCTCCACCGCGTCGAAGTCGCTGACCGTGATGAACAACGCGATGGAGTGCCCGTCGAGGTCCGTCGCCATCGCGGGATTGTCGGCGAGCACGCTGGCGCGCGTCTGATACATCACTTCGATCGGGCCGCGCTTCACGCTCGCGAACACCAGCGAGCCGTCGGGGCCCGGCACCGAATTCTCCACCGCGAAGCCGAAGCGCCCGGTCCAGAACGCGAGACAGGGCTCCACACGGTCCACGACGAGCACCGGCGTGAGCTGAACGAGCGGCGAGGATTCGGTGGGCGGCATGGGACGCTCCGGCGGAGGTGGAATTGACGGCGGCACCGCGGGCCCTGATCATACCGAATAGATACCGAAGATGCAACCCTCTCGCCGGCGCCGTGGCCGAACCTCGGGAGCGGGGGAGATTGGCGGGATTCTGACGGCCCGTTCCCTTTCCTAACTCACGGTCCCACCGCATTTTTGAGTATTCCACCCACGCCCCGCCCCGCGCGGGGCGCGTGCTGTCCGCTTCTCATCACGAACGTCATGGCGACCAACGCGAAGCCCGAACTCGACTACCGTCCGTCCTACCTGGCCGCCACGATCGCCGGCGCCGGCGTATTCCTGCTCTACCTCGTCACGCTGTCGCCGACCACGGCGATGTGGGACACGAGCGAATACATCGCCGCCGCGTACACCCTGGGCCTGCCGCACCCGCCGGGGAACCCCCTGTTCGTGCTGCTCGGCCGCGTCATGTCGCTGCTGCCGATCGCGCCGTCGGTGGCGATGCGCATCAACATCTTCGCCGCGGCCTGCAGCGCCGTCGCGGCGGCCATGTGGTTCCTGATCACCGAGCGGGTGCTGGTGAGCTGGTTCGCCGAGCGCTGGCGCCGGATCCTCGGGGCGAGCATCGCGACGTTGATCGGCGCCACGGCGTTCACCGTCTGGAACCAGTCGGTGGTGAACGAGAAGGTGTACACGATCTCGCTGTGCGGCATCGCGATCATCTCGTGGCTCATGGTGCTCTGGGCCCACGATCCCGACCGTCCGAAGAGCGACCGGCTGATCTATCTGGTGGCCTACCTGCTGGGCCTGGGCTACGCCAACCACATGGCCGGCATGCTGGCCGCGCCCGCGGTGGGCCTCGTCATCATCGTGCGGCGGCCCCGGTACCTGCTCCGCTGGAAGCTGATCCTGTTCTCGCTGCTCCTGCTCGTCTTCGGCCTCACGCCGTTCGCCACGCAGCCCATCCGCTCGGCGTTCTTCCCGCCGATGAACGAGGGCGAGCCCACGGCGTGCACCCACGGCCTGCACTGGGGCTGCACGTTCAGCAAGGGCACGTACGACGCGTTCATGTACAACTTCAACCGCGGGCAGTACGGGAAGCCCGCGTTGACCGACCGCCAGGCCCCGTTCATCCAGGGCCAGGTCGGGATGTGGTGGTGGTACTTCAAGTGGCAGTGGATGCGCGACGCGCTGAACCAGCACCCCGGGGTGCAGAGCCTGCTCGCCGCCATCTTCCTCGTGCTGGGATTGTTCGGCGGGTGGATCCACTTCAAACGCGACCGACGAAGTTGGTGGTACTTCGCGTCTCTCATGTTCACGGTCACGTTGTGTCTGATCTACTATCTGAATTTCAAGTACGGGGCCACGCAGTCCCCCGAGCTGGGGAATTCGGTGGCCCGCGAGGTCCGCGATCGGGACTACTTCTTCCTCTGGAGCTTCTCGCCGTGGGGCGTGTGGGCGTCGCTCGGCCTGATGTTCGTATGGGAGTCGTTCGGGTCGCTGTTCGGCACCGAGAAGGTGAAGGTGGGCCGTGAGATCGTGGAGATGCCGACGCGCAACGGTTGGGCGTTGGGTGCGCCGGTCCTGCTCCTCGCCATCATTCCGCTCTTCGCCAACTGGCAATGGGCCTCGCGCGCCGGACAGACCGACACGCGCGACTTCGCCGAGGACATGCTCAATTCGGTGGAGCCGTACGGCGTGCTGGTCGTCGTCGGCGACAACGACACCTTCCCGCTCTGGTTCGCCCAGGACGTCCTCGGGGTGCGCAAGGACGTCGTGGTGGCCAACACGTCGCTGCTCAACACCGACTGGTACGTGCGGCAGCTCATCCGCCGGCCGGTGTACACCTACGACAAGGCCAAGGGCCCGGCCATCTACCGCAACCAGGACTGGCCCAAGCCGCCGCGCGGTCCGCTCAACATGACGATCCAGGAGGCCAACAAGGTCCCCGACTACGTGGCCATCCCGCAGACCACGACGTACAACCTCGGCCCGATCCAGGCGACGATCAATCCGAAGAACCTGATGCAGGACGGCTCGGGCACGGGCTATCTCGACCGCGCGTCCATCTTCGTGCTGCGGATGATCGCCGATTCGTACACCCAGCGGCCGATCTACCTGAGCCGGACGTCGGGCCCGCTCCCGGCGCAGCTCGGCCTGGCCAACAACACCCTCACCGAGGGGCTGGCCGACAAGATCTTCATCCCGACCAAGAACATGGGCCCGGACACGGTGAAGGTCGAAGGTTCGGGGTACATGGACGTGCGCCGCACGCTCACCCTGTGGGACAGCGTCTTCAAGGCGCCCGCCTCGCTCGCCCGGCGCCACGGCTGGGTGGACGAGCCGTCCATCGGCATCCCGTATCTCTACATCGCCACCGGCGTGGAGCTGGCGCAGGTGCTGCAGGCGGTGGGCAAGAACCAGGACGTGCCGCGCGTGATGGGCGATACGCGCAAGATCATCACCGCGCTCAATCTGCAGTCGCAGTTCCCGTCGCTCGAAGCGCCGCCACCCCTGCCCGCGATTCCGTCGGGAGACTCGGCGGTGGGGAAGACGGTCAAGAAGTAGGACGGTAGGACGGTAGGACGGTAGGACCGTGTGACGACGCTGTTCCCGTGAACGCTCGCCGTCGAACCGTCCTACCGTCCTACCGTTTCACTCTTTCGCTCCGCCGGCGCCACATCCGGCATCCCCTCCCCCAACTCCGCGGGGCGCCGTGGCGCCCGCTCCACGCGCGTCCGCTCATACAGCCACGCGCCCCAGAGCAGCAGCGGCGGCAGGCCGATCGCCAGCGCGATCGTCAGCGGCCCGGCGGTCCACTGGAACAGCGCGTGTTTCAGGTGCGTGATCGAGACCGTGATCCCGGTGCTGGTGCTGAACGACAGGTTGAGGTCCGTCGCGTTGGGCGGCCCGCCCAGCGCCGAGGCTCGGTGGGCCGCCAGCATGATCGGCGTGACCGTGGCCGCGGCGAGGCCGAGCCAGTAGACCGACCACGCGGCCAGCAGGTGACCGGGGCGCCAGCGCGAGAGAAAGCGGAGCACGGATTCAGCCGAGCACCGGCTCCGGATGCCCCGCCAGCTCGGGCCAGGCGAACTCCGCGGCGCCGGGCGTGGCGCTGGGCCGGCCGAGCAGGAACCCCTGCACCAGCCCGATCCCCATGTCGAGCACCGTGTGCAGCTCCTCGGCCGTCTCGATGCCCTCGGCGATGAGCGGCACGCCGGTCTCGAGGCAGAAGCCGGCGATCGCCCGGACCAGCTCCATCTTCACGCGCTGGTTGTGCGCGTTGCGCGTGAGCTCCATGTCGAGTTTGATGAAGTTCGGCTCGATGCCGGCGATCACGCGCAGCCCGGAATACGCCGAGCCGACGTCGTCGATCGCGAACCGGAACCCGGCCTGGCGCACGAGCTGCACCGACTGCCGGAAGGTGGCGAAGTCGGCGATCGCCGCGTGCTCGGTGATCTCGAAGACGACGTTTTCCGTGCGCCGGGCCGGGATCGCCGCCGGCAGCTTGGGGTCGAAGATGGACTGCGGCTCCATGTTGATGAACAGGAACTGGTCGTCGTCGAGCTCGGGGAACCGGCGCACCGCCTGCTCCCGGCAGACCGCGTCGAGCTGCATCACGAGATCCGCCTCGTAGGCGACGCGGAACATCAACCCGGGATCGCGGAACTCGCCCTCGGGGCCGCGGCTCAGCGCCTCGTACCCGCGCACGCGCCGTGCGCGGACGTCGAGGATCGGCTGGTACACCGTGGAGATCTGCCGGTCGGCGAGGATCTGACGCAGCGCCCGCCCCTGGCGGCGGACCAGGCGGTCGCGATCGCTCGTCGCGGCCTCGAGGGCCTCGTCGATGGTGCGGTACAGCGCGCGCCGGGCGCGCACCGCCGGGCCCGGCTGCACGATCCCGGTCCCGATGAAGTAGTTGACGCGGTAGCGCAGCTCGGGGTGCAGCATCTGCGCCAGATACGCGTCGAGGCGCTCCGTCACGCGCTGCCGGATGCGCCGCAGGTCCGCGGCGCGCAGCGCGCGGCGGGTGCGCGGCGGCGACACCATGAGGATGAACACGTTCCCGTTGACGCTCAGCTCGGCCAGGGCGTCTTCGCGGCGCAGCGACCGCTCCTTGATCGTGCGCAGCTCATGGGCCACGCCCCGCACGATCTCGTCGAACATCTCCCAGCCGTAGACTTCCTCGAGCCGCGAGAACTGCGCGATGCTCACGACGAGCACGCCCACGCGGTCGCGCTTGGCGAGCGCCAGCTCCACCTCGTGCGCCAGGACGCCGAGCCCGGGCAGCTCCGTCACCGGATCGAACAGCAGTTCGCCGACGTCGTGTGCGCCGGAAGACCGGAGCACGTGCTGCAGCAGCTGCCGCTGAAGGGGAGGCGCTTTCGTCATGGCCGGCGGATCGAGTGAACGCGGACGCAGGAACGATGGGTCCGTGCACACGAAACGTCAAACGCCGTCCTCCGATGCGTGTGCGGCCTTTACCGCGGCGCGCTCCCCCGCGTGCTTCCCCCTGGCGGAACCGAATGGGCGCCCAGCAGCACACCGTTCACGGTGGTGCCGTAGAGGGAGTTGCTGGAATCGTGATACTTCTGGCGCGTGGCGGCCAGCGATCCGGTGAAGCGTGGGTCCTGCGGGCGCTCGTGGGCATCCACGAAGTACGCGACGTCCCACGCGTCCTGGTCGCTGAGGGTGTTCCCCAGGCCGAACGGCATGTTCGCCTTCACGAAGCCGGCCGCGTTGTTGACGTTGGCCATGCCGGCGCCCCAGTTGTACGACTCCGGCCCCCAGAGCGGCGGAAAGACCTGGGCGCCTCCGGCCCGCTGCCCCTGGCCGTCGGTGCCGTGGCAGAGTGCGCAGTGCGCGGCGAACACCTGCTCGCCGCGTGCGTAGTCCGGCGCCTGCGCCGGCTTGGGCGGAATCGGATAGCCCCGTCCGGCGATCGCCTCGTTCACCTTCGCGCCGGTGCTCAGCCAGTACGCGTAGCTCTCGAGGGCCACCAGGACCGGGTCGTTGAACGGCGGCGCCTTGCCGTTCATGCTGAACCGGAAGCACCCCTGCATGCGCTCCTGGAAGGTGTTCACGTGCTTGTTCTTGCTGCGGTACGCCGGGAAGTTCACGTAGGCGGCCCAGAGCGGCGCCGAGTGGGCCAGCCGGCCCGCGTCGAGGTGGCAGTTGGTGCACGCCAGCGCGTTGCCGGAATACTGCTTCGCATATATCCCGGTCTGGTTGAAGATGTCGCGGCCCTTGCGCACCTCCTGGCCGAACTGGTCGTTCGGGATCGTCGAATCGGGGGGCGGGGTGAACACGGCGGCCATCGGCTTCGCGGCCGCCGGCGCGGCGGCGGCAGCGGGCGCCGCCCGCCGCCCCGTGGTCCAGTAGGTGACGCCGGCGCCGACCACCAGAGCGGCCGCGGCGAGCGCGAGCGCGGACGAGGTCTTCATCGCTTGCCTCCCCCTCCCTCCGCCCGGGGCGGAGTGATCGGCAACGTGGGATAGTAGGCGGCCACGGCGGCGACGTCGGCGTCGGTCATCCGCGACGCGATCGCGCCCATCAGCCCGAGCGGGCCGGCCGGCCGCGTCTGCTGCTTCCACGCGGTGAGCTGGTTGGTGAGGTACACCGCGGTCTGTCCGGCGAGCGGGGGGAAGGCGTCGCCCACCCCCACGCCGCCCGGTCCGTGGCAGCGGTCGCACGCCGGGAGTCCGGCGCTCCAGTCGCCGTTCGTCGCGAGGCGTTCGCCCAGCGCGCGCTCGGCCCGACTCGCCGGCGCCACGCCCGAGTCGCTGGGCCCCACCGCCGTGAGGCCGGCGAGATACTTCGCCAGCGCCTGCCGTTCGGCCGGGGTAAGGGCGCTGGCCACCGGCTGCATCGTGGCGTTCTTGCGCGTGCCGTCGGCGAAGGCATCCATCTGCGCCACCAGGTACGCGGCGCTCTGCCCGGCCAGCCGCGGCGTGAGCATCGCCACCAGCCCCTGCATCTTCGGCCCGTGGCAGGTGACGCAGGCCGGAGCGCCGTGCCCGTTCCCCTGCGCGACGATCGTCGCCGGGTTCACGGTCTGGGCGGCGCCCGGGCGCGCCGCGGCAACGAGCGCCGCGAGCGCGATCAGGAGCTTCGGTTCATTTCGCATGGTCGTCGGCGGGCGCGGGTCTGAAGCCGTACCGTTCGAATATGGCGAGCGCCGACGGGGACTGCAGGAAGGCCAGCCACTCGCGCGCCGCTTCCGGATGGGCCGCCCCCTTCACCATCCCGGCCGCGTAGATCGCCGTCGTGTTGAGCGCCGGCGGAATGTCCACGTGCGAGATCGGATGCCCGGCCTCCTCCTGGAAGATCGCTTCCGACTTCCAGGTGATCCCCGCCTGGGCCCGTCCCTGCATGAGCCAGAGCGGCGACTGCCGGTGGTGGATGTGCGTGAGCAGCGTCGTGCCGTCCTTCACCTTGGTGTCGTACACCATCTGCCGCAGTGCCGTCCCGCCCGCCTTTTCGAGCGTGGCCTCGATCTGCCGCGCCACGCCCTCCCACTGCGGGTTGGGCATCACCACGCGCACGTCGGGCTTGCCGAGGTCGGCCACCGTGCGGATGCCGGCGGGATTGCCCTTGGGCACCATGATCGTGAGGTCGTTCGTGGCGTAGCGGGTGGCGGGGCCGACCACGCGGCCGGCGGCGATCTGCGCGTCCACCGCCCGGAGGCCGGCGGCGAAGATGTCGGGGGCCACCGTCCAGGTCATGTTGCCGACGGTGATCGTGTTCCCCTGCTCCATCATGCGGACCAGGAGGCCCGGCGGGATCGTGATGTAGTAGATGCGACCGCGGAGGTCGGGGTGCTCGGTCTCGAACTGCTTCACGAGGGGTGCCATCGCGAAGTAGTAGTTGCCCCCCACGAAGATCACGAGCTGCGGATCGTTCAGGCTGCCGTGGAAGTCCGGCAGGTTGTCCACCTCGGGGACGGTGAACTCGAGGCCCTTCTGCAGGGCGGGATCGTTCTCGCCGTGGGACCAGGGCGGATAGACCGCCGCGGTCGGCGCGGCGGGCGCCGGAGCGCCGGTGCCGCCGGTGCCGCCGGCCGTCGTGCAAGCGACGGCGGCGAGCACCGAAACCGCACCGGCGAGCCATCGCCTGGCTTGCCGTATCATGATGTCTCCTCCGATGAAACGAAAATGCGAACGCCGGGGCCTACATGTACATCACGGCGTAGCCCTGATCCTGGAGGATGACCAGCGTGGACATGGCGGACAGGGCGACCTTGATCTGCGGATTCACCATCGAGGGATCGTACTTGAAGTCACCCAGGGCATTGCCGCAGACCATCACCTGGACGCCGGCCTTGGTGAGCGCGGCGATCACCGCCGCGTCGGGGTTGGGGTGGCCGAACTTCGCCTGGAAGGCCTTCTCGTTCAGCGCCATCGGCGTGCCCGGGCCGTGGATGATGACCACGAACTTGAGGTGGTCGAGCGGGACGCCGGCCGCCGCGAACACGTTCACCGTGCGCGCGATGTGGTCGAGCGACGGGTTGACCTTGTCGGCCGGGCCGGCCTTGGTGACGTCGAAGACGGCCTTGTAGGTGGTGTTCGCGTCGGGGCGGAGCCCGGCCTGGGGCCAGACGTGGACCGGGCCGTAGCCCTTGATCCCGGGCGTGGACCAGAAGTCGGCGCCCTGCTGCGCGCTGGCGGCGGTCGAGACGGCGGCAACGGCCACGAGGGACAGGGCAAGCAGACGGACGTTCATGGCGATCCTCTCCTCATGCGGGTCGCAAATGGTCCGTTTATGTAACCATCTGCGTATGTAGGAAATCTGGAGTGGCAAAAAGGTATGATGACTGGAGGTCACCGAAAGGGGGTCGTTTGTAACGAATCGCCGATGATCGCCGGACGT
>JBJKPA010000137.1:0-8547 GCA_046706905.1 Gemmatimonadaceae bacterium | reverse complement strand
CTGCCTCGACGGCGCGTGAGGTGTCCGGCCGTTACAGCCGGTGGAAGATGGACTTCAGGCGCAGCCACCAGACCATCCAGATGGCCTCCCGGACGATCGCCTTGGACATCTTGCTCGTGCCCTCGGTGCGGTCCACGAAGATGATCGGGATCTCGGTGATCTTGTAGCCCTTCTTCCAGGCCCGGAAGCTCATCTCGATCTGGAAGGCATATCCGTTGGAGTGAACTCTTTCCAGATCAATGGCTTCCAGAACCGATCGCCGAAAGCACTTGAAGCCGCCGGTGGAGTCCCACACCGGGAGTCCGGTGACGGCCCGAGCGTAGACGTTGGCGAAGTAGCTGAGGAGGAGCCGGGAGATGGGCCAGTTCACGACGCTCACACGCCCCTTGAGGTAGCGGGAGCCGAGGACGAGGTCGGCCATCTGGATGGCGTCCAGGAACTCGACGAGGTGCTTGGGATCGTGCGAGAAGTCGGCGTCCATCTCGAACATGTAGTCGTACTGCTGCTTCAGGGCCCAGGCGAAGCCGGCCAGGTACGCCGTGCCCAGCCCCATCTTCTTGGGGCGCTCCAGGATGTGGACGCGGGGGTTGGCGGCCATGATCCCCTTCACGATGTCGGCGGTGCCGTCGGGGGATCCGTCGTCCACGATCAGCATCTCGAGCCGGGGGTCCTGCCCCAGCACGGCGTCGATGATCCGGGCGATGTTCTCGCGTTCGTTGTACGTCGGAACGACGACGAGTGCCCGCTCAGGCACGCTGCCTCCGGTCCGCCGCGAAGCCGCCGGCCGTGAGGAGGAGCGTGAGCACGAGCGCGGCGATGGTGAACTTCTTTCCGGTCTCGAAGGCGGGGTCGTCGAACGAGAGCTCGACGTGCCGGGCGCCCGCCGGGAGGGCGACGCCGATGAGCGAGACGTCGGCCCGGCCGATGGCCGGAACGGGCTTCCCGTCCACGGTGGCGTGCCAACCGGGATAGTAGTTCTCGGAAACGACGAGCGCCGAGCCTTCGGGGGCCGGGCTGCTCAGGTCCATGATCACGTGCCCGGGGGCGTAGGTCGTGACGTGCGTCGTGATGTCGAGCGGTTTGGGCACGGTGGTGAGTCGTTGGGACGTGACGTTTGCGGCGGTGTCGAAGATGGCCACGGTGTTGGGATCGAATTTCTGGTTGAGCACCGTGGGGAGCGCCTGCTCTTCGGTGGCCTTCACGATTGCCGGGGCGACCCAGGCGTAGGGGCCGGTGATCGACGGCTTGAGCAGGTAGACCATGGAGCCGGCCGAATTGCGCACGGGGCCGACGAGGCGCGTGAAGGTGACGTCGGGGCGCTTGGCCTGGGTGGCGTACACCGTGTCGAGCTGCGGGGCGTCGAGGTTCGAGTAGATGTACTGGGTGTTGGTCAGGCGCCAGAATTCGGGACTGAACTCATTGCGGTAGGTCATGCCCTGCTTGTCGCCCAACTGCTCGTAGGCGCCCAGCTCGTTGCCGTGGTAGCCGGTCACCGAGCGCACGTCGTGGACCATGAAGCCGTCGCCCAGGAAGTACGGGTCGCGCGACTCCGTCATGCCCTGGTCGCCGAGGCCGAGCGGGAGCACGCGGCCCGGCTGCGGCTGGCGCTGCATGTAGGCGATGGTCGAGTCGGTGGCGAAGAGTTGCGAGGCGGGGGCCGAGAACATCCAGTAGTCGTGGTCGATGCTGAGCAGGTCGACCGCGCCGACGACGACGAACGCGATCGCCGCGGTGCGCAGCGGGATCTTGTCGCGCCACACCGCGAGCAGCAGGCCGCACGTGACGGCCGCGGCGAGGAAGGACCGCCAGGCGCCGAGGATGAGCGCACCGTTGTTGGCCTGGACCCGCTCGTACAACTGGTTGCCGGCGAAGCTGGCGGCGATGGTCTGGGCGACGTTCGTCAGCATGCCGCCCGAGGCCAGCAGGGCCACGAGCGTGGCGAAGATCCCCCACCCCACGATGTACCGGATGCCCACGCGCCGGGCGAGGACGCGTTCGAGCCCCACGGTGGCGAGCATGACCACCGCGAAGCTGGTCATGAAGAAGATGATGCTGGGCGCCCGGAAGAACTTGCTGCCCGGGACGATCGCATAGACGAGATGATAGAACGGCGTGCCGCTGCCGATCGCCCAGAGCGCGCTCACGACGCCGGTCCAGAGCCAGAACGAGCGGAAGCTCTTCCGGGACGTGGCGCCGAACGCGGCGCCCATCAGGATCAGCACGGTGACGCCGAGGTACTCGCTGTGGAGATGGATCCCGTTGCGGCCCCAGTAGTGATCGAGTATCCCGCTGAACTGCGGGAGATACGTGTTGAAGAACTCCTCGATCGGCATCGAGAACTGGGTCGCGAAGTCGTAACCGCCGCGGCCGCCGGCGCGCGGCGACCAGGGGACGTACTCCTTGACCGGGAGGAACTGGACGGCGCCGATCACCATGCCCAGCACGACGGCGCCGAGCGCGTAGGCGAGGCGGCGGATCGCGACGTCACGGGGCAGCCGCCCCCTGGCCTCGTGCTCGCTGAAGGCCACGTACAGGGCGAACGCGCCCGAACCGAGCAACATGTACTGCAGCATCTGCGGGTGCGGACTGAGCACGGCGAGGCCGACGGTGGCGGCGAGCGCGCCCCACGCCCACTGGCGGCCGTCCCGGATTCCGAGCAGCAGCATCCAGAGCGCGAGGGGAAAGAGCGCGCTCACGAACAGCTTCCCGTCGTGGCCCGGCGAGGCGAGCGAGGCGATCTGGCCGGCCAGCATGTAGCCCATGCCGCCGAAGAGCCGCGGGAAGAACCCGAATCCCCACGCGCGCAGGAAGCCGTACGTGAAGCAGCCGGCGAGGAAGAGGTGGATGATGAACCCCCAACTCATCGCCAGATCCGTGCGCATCATCATGCGCAGGAGGAAGGTCGGGTAGAAGATGTCGCCGTGCATCGCGGCGACGTACGGGAGCCCGCCCAGGATGTACGGATTCCAGAGCGGGAACCCGTGCCCGGCCTTGAGCGACTGGGCGCCGAACAGGCGGAACGCGTAGCCCGCGATGTACTGGTCGCTGTTCGGGTTGACCAAAAACTGCCCGGCGAACACCGGATAGCAGAGCACCAGCGTGCACAGCGCGTAGGTCAGGATGGCCCACCCGGTGGCGTATCGCGGGTCCGGGATCACCGGTGCCGTGAGCGGTTCATTCCGTTGAGGCATTCGATTTGGCTTGCGATGTGGTCCGCCGACGCCACGCGTCGACGGCGAGGAACGCGAATCCGGGCACCAGCTCCAACAGCGACGTCCAGAGCCGCGAGGTCACGGCGATGAGCACCGCCTCTTCCCTGCCGCCCACGAGGTGGAACGCCTGCAGGGCAGCGACCATGGACAGCTCGCGCGCCCCGACCCCGGCCGGCAGAAACAGCACGATGTAGCCCAGCACGTACGACGCGCTGAAAACTGCGACGTAGCTCGGCAGGTCGCCAGCCGTCCGGCCCAGGATCCCGCCCATGAACAGCTCGAACGCAATCCCGTACATCGCCCAGGCGAGGAGGTTCCCGACGATCGCGTAGACCAGCACGCCGGCCGGCACGGTGGCGATCGGGATGTCGCGGCCCGTGACCCGGCGGAGGAACACGACGAGCCGCGGGAGCACGAACGGAAGCGCCACCAGCCCGGCGAACGCGACGCCGATCAGCACCAGCGCCACCCGGCTCGTGCCCGGGTGCAGCGCGTCGAGCGCGACCGACCCCGTGGCCAGCGCCACGGCGAACCCGGCCGTGATGTTCACGATCGTGCTGAGCATCGCCGCACCGGTGGCGGCCACGGGCGACACTCCCTCGCGCTGCGCCATCACGCCCATGGCGCCGATCTGCCACACCTTGCCCGGCACGTAGCGGTAGAGGTTGGACACGCTCCAGATGTGCGCCATGCGCCAGAACGAGACGCGCTCCTTCCACTGGGCGAGCATCACGCGGAGCGTCTGCGCCAGCACGGCGTAGGTGGCGAGGGTGACGAGCGCCGAGAGGCCGAGCCGTCCCCACTGGGGATTGACGCGGAGCGGCTGCGACGCGTAGGCGGACCAGTAATGGGCCACGCCCCACCCGATGGAGGCGAGCACCGCCACGGCGAGGGCGATGCGCGCGGCGCGGAACCAGCGGCTACGCGCCACGGTACACGCTCCGGTAGAGGTCGGCGTAGCGGGCGGCCACGGCGCCGGGTGCGAAGCGGCCGAGCATCATCTCCCGGGCCTGCAGCCCGAGTCCGCGGGCGGCTTCCGCCGCCCCGGCCAGCCGGTCGAGGGCCGCGGCGAGCGCGCGCGGGGTGCGCTCGCGCACGAGCGCCCCGGTGCGCCCCTCGACCACGACATCGGGAAGACCGCCCGAGTTGAACGCGACGACCGGCGTCCCGCAGAGCATCGCCTCGACGGCGACGAGTCCCAGCCCCTCGTCGTGCGACGGCACGACCAGGGTCAGGGCCCGGCGGTAGAGCGGCACGATGTCGGGCTGTGCCAGCTCTCCGTGCCAGGTGACGCGTGCCGAGACGCCGAGCGCGGCGGCGATCGATTCGAGATGGGGCCGGATGGGGCCGTCGCCGGCGATGTCGAGGTGCACCGGGTGCTTCATCACGGCCAGCGCCTCGAGCAGGAGGTCGAGCCCCTTCTGCGGCGAGAGGCGCCCCACGAAGAGCAGCCGGTCGCCGGTGGCCGGCGCGGCCGCGGGCGTGAACAGCTCGGTGGCCACCGGCATCGGGGCCACGACGGGGGTGACCGTGGGGGCCAGGGCGTGCACCTCGCCGGCGAGCCAGTTGGACACCGTGGTCACGGCGGCGGAGTGGCGCATGACGTAGGCGAACATGCCGCGCGAGGCGTGCACCGAACGCGCCATGCGGACGTCGGTACCGTGCATCGTGGTGACGAGCGGTTTGCGGGCGCGCGGCGCCGACCAGGCGGCCGAGACGCCGGAGGGAAACCACCAGTGCGCGTGCACGACGTCGGGGGCGAACGCCTTGCAGCGGGCGGTCGTGGCGCGGGCGCCGGCGGCGAGCATCCCGGCCAGTCCCGCCTTGGCGAAGAGCGAGCCCTTCACCTGCTCCACCATGGTGCCCGTGTAGGCGAGCGTTTCCCAGCGTTCGGGACCGTAGCGGTAGCGGCCCACGGGAATGCCGTCGAGGACGGCGGTGTTCGGGAGGCCCTCGGCGGCGGGCGCCAGCACCTCGACCTGGACGTCCTGATCGCGCAGCGCGACGGCGAGGCGCAGCAGGAAGTTGCCGGCGAGATCTCCCTCGCGGCGTGGATAGGAGTGCGTGAGCCAGAGGGCGCGCACGGCGGCGGGGCTAGCGCGCTCGCTCGCTGTCGCGCTCGGCGGCGACCTCTTCGACGCGGCGCCGCAGCTCGCGCACCTCGGCCCGCTGGCCGGCGATCTGCTCGCCGAGCAGCCCGGTGGCGAAGAAGACGCTGCCCAGCACGAGGCAGGTCTGGATCACCGTCCACACGGCGCGGAGCCCCTCGTGCATCACGATGAGCCAGACGAGGGCGACGAGGCCGGCGAGGACGCCGAGGGCGAACAGCGCGGCGCCGAGCATGCCGAAGGCGAGCAGCGGCTTCTTGCCGAAGCGCATCTCGAACCACACGGACAGCATGTCGAGCACGCCGACCGGGATGCGCGAGAGGCCGAACTTGGACCTGCCGGCATGCCGCGGGTACAGCGGGATCGGGATCTCGGTGACGGTGAAGCCCTGCGCGTGGGCGAGGACGATCATGTAGCGGTGCCAATCGGGGCGGATCGGCAGGATGTCCATGATCTCGCGCCGGTAGGCCTTCACGGAATTCAGGTCCTTGACCGGGACGTTGAAGAGGAGACGGCTCAGGCCGTTGTAGATGCGCGAGACGAAGGCCTTCTCGTACTTGCCCTGCTTGAAGCCGGTGACCATGTCGGCCTCGCCGGCGAGGATGGGGGCGACGAGCCGCGGGATGTCCTCGGGTTTGAACTGCAGGTCGGCGGGATAGAAGACCAGGACCTGGCCGCGGGCGTTGAGGTAGCCGGTGCGGAGGGCGTCGGCGATGCCCCGCTGGGAGCGGTGGCGGACGGTGCGCAGGAACGGGTAGCGGGCGCGGAGCTCCTCGAGCACGGCCCAGGTACGGTCGGCGCTGCCGTCGTCGATCACGACGACCTCGAACCGGTGGCCGGCGCCGCGGAACGCGGCCTCGGCCTGCTCCATGAACAGGGGGAGGTTCTCGGCCTCGTCCTTGGCGGGGACGAGGACGGAGACGTCGGGGGCGGGACCGGCGAGGGGGGCGGTCATATGCGTTTTCTCATCCGCGCGGACAGCACGCCGAGCTGGTCGCGGTACTTGGCCACGGTGCGGCGGGCGATCTGCACGCCCTGGCGGTTGAGGATGTCCACGATCTCCTGGTCGGTGAGCGGGGTGCGCGGATTCTCTTCCTTGATCAGCTTCTCGATCTGGGCGCGGATGCCGCGGGCGGAGACGTCCTCGCCGTCGGTGGTCGTGAGGCCCGACGAGAAGAAGAACTTGAGGGGGAGCACGCCGCGGGGCGTCTGGACCCACTTCTCGTTGGTGACGCGGCTGATCGTGGATTCGTGCATGCTGATCGCTTCGGCGACCTCGCGGAGGGTGAGCGGCTTGAGGTACTGGACGCCCTTCTCGAAGAACTCGCGCTGGCGGTCCACGATGTAGTTCATGACCTTGAGCATCGTCTGCCGGCGCTGCTCGATGGCCTGGATCATCCAGGTGGCGGCGTTGAGCTTGTTGGCGATGAATTCCCGGTTCTCGCCCTGGAACTTGTTCTTGTCCCGCGCGATCTCCTGGTACGCCCGGCTGAGGCGGAGCCGCGGGAGGTTGGTGTCGTTGAGCGACACGCGGTACTTGCCGTCGATCTTGTCGACGATCAGGTCGGGAATGATGTAATTCTCGTCGGGGGTGCTGAACCGGAGGCCGGGCTTGGGGTCGAGCTTCTGGATCTCGTCGGCGGCGGCCTTAATCTCCTGGGCGCTGCGGCCGTAGCGCCGCGCCAACTCGGGCCAGCGGTGGGCGATGAGGTCGTCGAACGCCTCGTCCACCAGGCGATAGGCGAGCGTGTCGGCGCTCTCGAGGTCGCGGAGCTGGAGCATCAGGCACTCGCGCAGGTTGCGCGCCCCGACGCCGGCCGGGTCGAGCTGCTGGATCACGGCGAGCATGGCCTCGCCCTCGTCGGCCGAGTAGAGCGGCGCGTCCGTCGGGTCGCGGCCGGTGGTCTCGGCGGCGGCGACGATCGAGCCGTTCAGCCCCTCCAGCACCTCGTCCACGGCGCAGGTGAGGTAGCCGTCGTCGCCGATGTTGCCCACGAATTCGGCGGCGAGCACTTCCTGGCGCGGGTCGAGGTCGAGGAGGGAGAGCTGCTCCATGAGGTGCTCGGACAGGCCGCCCCGGGCGACGGTGACCGGCTCGTAGTGCTCGTGCTGCTCCGATTCGGCGGGCGCGCCGCCGGTGTCGAAGCCGTCGAGGAGGATCTCCTCCCAGTCCACGGCGTCGTCCTTGGCCTCGTCGCGCTCGGCGGCCTCGTCCTCGGCCGCCGCGTCGAGTGCGGGGGCCTCCTCCTCGGGGCCGGGCTCCTCGTTCTCGTCGTCCTCGGGCTCCACGAGGTCGAGGAACGGATTGTTGAGCAGCTCCTGCTTCAGGTGCTGCTGGAGGTCGAGTAACGGCATGTACAGCAGATCCATCGCCTGGTACAGGCGCGGATTGATCTTCAGTTCCTGACGAAGAGCGGGACTCTGCTGAAGACCTGCTTTCATGCGCGGAGGCGGCTCAACCGCCGGCGGAGGCGAAACGCGATCGCAGACGTGCGGTCAGCGTGGGACCGAGATAGATGTCGGCCACGGTCTCGTCGAAGACCAACTCGCGGACCGTGCCCGAGACCTTGACCTGCCCGTCGAACATGATGTACGCGCGATCCACGATGTCCAGGGTCTGCTCCACGTTGTGGTCGGAGATGAGGACGCCGATGTTACGGTTCCGGAGCCGGGCGACGATGGTCTGGATGTCGTGGACGGCGATCGGATCGACGCCGGCGAACGGCTCGTCGAGCATCATGAACTTGGGCGCGGTGACGAGGGCGCGGGTGATCTCGAGCCGGCGCCGCTCGCCCCCGGAGAGGGCGAAGGCCTTCTGTTGGCGGAGGTGTTTGATGCCGAGTTCGTCGAGGAGCGTTTCGAGGCGCCGGTCGCGCTCGGCCGAGGAGAGGGGCAGCGTTTCGAGGATGGCCAGGATGTTGTCCTCGACCGACAGCTTGCGGAAGATCGAGGGTTCCTGTGAAAGGTAGCCGATGCCGAGCCGGGCCCGCTTGTACATCGGCATCGTGGTGATGTCGTCGCCGTCGAAGAGGATGCGGCCGGTGAGGGGCTGGATGAGGCCGACGATCATGTAGAAGGTCGTGGTCTTCCCCGCCCCGTTGGGGCCGAGGAGGCCGACGATCTCGCCCTGGCGGAGCCGGACGTCGACGTCGTTGACCACGGGGCGGCGGCGATAGACCTTGACCTGCCCCTTGGCCTCGAGGAGGCTGCCGCCCGGGACCACGCCG
>JBJKPA010000136.1:0-8147 GCA_046706905.1 Gemmatimonadaceae bacterium | reverse complement strand
CTGCTGGCGATGCTGCGGTTCGTGGGCCTGCTGTACGGGCGCATCGACACGCGGCTGCCGATCGATCAGGCCTTCCGCAAGTCGCTGCGCCACCGGCTGTCGCGGTACGCCGGGTGGCGGCAGGCGTTCGGCGGCATCACCTACCTGCTGTTCATCGTGCTGGTGATCAGCGGCGTGCTGCTCTCGTTCTACTACCGGCCGTCGGCGGAGGAGGCGTACCAGAGCATCCAGCACATCGTGTCCGGCGTGACGATGGGCTGGTTGATGCGCGACGCGCACGTGTGGGCCGCCAACCTGATCGTGGTCGCGGCGCTGCTGCACATGGGCCGCGTGTTCTTCGGCGCGGCGTACAAGCCGCCGCGCGAGACGAACTGGCTGATCGGCCTCCTGCTGCTGTTCGTGATCTTCGCGTTCGGCGCCACCGGCTACCTGCTGCCCTGGGACCAGTGGGCGTACTGGACCGTCACGCAGGGGCTGGACGTGCTGGGCCGCGCGCCGCTGATCGGCGGCACGGTCGTCGAGCTCCTGCGCGGCGATCCGCTCGTGTCGGGCGCCACGCTCAGCCGGTTCTTCGCCATTCACGTGATCGTGCTCCCCTGGCTCGCCATGGGACTGCTCGTCCTGCACTTCACGCTGGTCCGCAAGCACGGCATCGCGCCGCCGCCGGGCGCCCAGGACATCGGCCCCGACGACGAGGGCGGCGAGCCGTTCTATCCGAACCACTTCCTGCGCTCCCTGATCGTCGGCGTGTTCGTGCTGTCGCTGGTCATCACCGCGGCGGCGCTCTATCCGCGCGACGTCGCGGCGGCGGCCAACCCGGCCAAGCCGCCGAACTCGCTCATGTCCACCTGGATCGTGGCCGACGTCTCGCGCGGGCTGATCTACTATCTCGGCGCCTGGGGCTTCGTCGGCTTCCTGCTGATCGGCGCCATCATGGTCCTGCTCCCGCTGTTCGACCGGGCGCCCGAGCGGCGGCTGCGCAAGCGGCCGATCGTGGGCAGCATCGGCGTGATCTTCTTCCTCGGCTTCGTGGTCGCGTGGATGGCGGGACGCCACCTGCGCTCGGTGCCGGTCTCGGCCTCGGGCGAGCTGGCGCCGTTCGTCCAGCCCATCGCCCAGCCCGGGCCCACGCTCCCGGCCATCGCGCCGCTGCCGGGCGGCATGGTGCGGCCCGACACCGCCACCATCAAACCGGACACCGCCGGCATCAAGCCGGGCACCACCAGCACCAGAGGGACCAGCCGATGAGACGCATCGTCGGTTTCGCGCTGAGCGCCGCCGCGCTCGCGTTGTCCGTCGCCACCGCGCCGGCCGCCGCCCGGGCGCAGCAGCCCGTGCCGCGGGCAATGGGCGTGGACACGGCGAACCAGTGCCTGGCCTGCCACGCCGCCCAACGCGAGGCGGCCACGGTCGGCGTCCACTCGCAGAACGGCGTGCGCTGCGTGGATTGCCACGGCGGCAATCCCGACATCGCCGCGCTGCCGGCCGCGCACCAGGGACACTTCCTCGGGTCGCCGAACAAGGTCGAGACCGCCGAGCTGTGCGGCTCGTGCCATTCGGACCCGAACAAGATGCGCGCGTACGGGCTGCCCACCGGGGAGCTGTCGCAGTTCCGCACCAGCCGGCACGGCCAGCTGCTCTTCGGCAAGGGCGACAACGACGCCCCGACGTGCACCGACTGTCACGGCACGCACATCATCTACCCGCCGTACGACGCGCGGAGCAAGGTGTACCCGACGAACATCCCCGGCACCTGCGCGCATTGCCACTCGGACACGAAGCTGATGGCGAAGTACCATCTGCGTACCGATCAGCTCGACCAGTTCCGCAACAGCGCGCACGGCGTGGCGCTGTTCCAGCAGCAGAACTTCGCCGCCCCGACCTGCATCTCCTGCCACGGCGCGCACTCGGCGCTTCCCCCCACGGGCGGTCAGATCGCCAGCGTGTGCGGCCAGTGCCACAATCTCGTGGACCAGGCCTTCCAGTCGGGGCCGCACGGGCTGGCTTCCAAAGCGGGCGATCTGCACGGCTGCCTGGGCTGCCACTCCAACCACGGCACCGAGCGCGTGCCGGCCGAGAAGATCGCGGCCACGTGCGACAAGTGCCACGCGGCGAACTCGAACGTGCACCAGATGGGCGTGAACCTGCAGCGCAGCGTCGTGCAGGCGCAGCAGGACATCGCGTCGGCCTCCCGCGCCATCGACCAGCTCTCGGCGGCGGGTGCGCAGGTGGGCTACTACCGCTTCCGGTACCAGTCGGCGCTGACCTACTACCGGCAGATCGCGCAGGCGCAGCACAGTCTGGACCTGGCAAAGGTCGACCAGCTCGCGCGGCGGGTCCGCTCGGTGTCGATCGACCTCACCAACGCCGCCGACACCAAGCAGGAGAACCGCTGGGAGCACAAGCTGGTGCTGATTCCGGTGTGGTTCCTCTCGCTGTCGGCCATCGTGCTCGCCTGGCTGGCCCTGCGGGCGATCCGGAGGACGGGCGACAACCGTCGGGAGCGGTAGCCGCATGTCTCCCGCCGTCCGCCGGCGCATCTCGAAGATCGCCCGGATCATGATTCCGGTGTCGATCCTGGCGATCATCCTCGCCACGGTCTCCACCGTCGCGTTCGTCGAGGTCTCGAGCCAGCCCTGGTTCTGCGGCAGCTGCCACATCATGAAGCCGTACTACCAGTCGTGGACGCAGTCGTCGCACCGCAACGTGCCCTGCATCAAGTGCCACATCGCCCCGGGCGTGAAGGCCGAGGCGATGAAGAAGATCCAGGCCGCCAACATGGTGGTGAAGTACTTCACCGGCACGGCGACCACGCGCCCCTGGGCCGAGATCGAGGACGCGTCCTGCCTGCGCTCGGGCTGCCACACCGACCGCCTGATCGAAGGCAAGGTGGACTTCAAGGGCGTCCAGTTCGACCACGCCGCGCACCTCGGGCAGATGCGCAACGGCATGCAGCTCCATTGCACGAGCTGCCACTCGCAGATCGTGCAGGGCACGCACATCGCGGTCACCGAGAACACCTGCTTCCTGTGCCACTTCAAGGGGCAGCCGGCGGGGCAGCCGATCGGCGGCTGCATCGGGTGCCATCCCTCGCCGCCGGTGGTGACCTCGCCCGAAGGGTTCGTGGTCAACCACCCGCAGTACGTGAAGGACCGCATCAACTGCCTGTCGTGCCACAACACGGTCACCCAGGGCACGGGCGCGGCCGACGAAGCGCGCTGCGTGAGCTGCCACAACGAGCCGTCGCGGCTGGTGAAGTTCAACGACCCGACGATGCTGCACCAGGTGCACGTGTCGCAGCACAACATCGCCTGCGTGCAGTGCCACACCTCGCTCGATCACAAGATCGTCTCGCTCACCACGAACGTGCAGCTCGACTGCAAGAGCTGCCACAGCAACGTCCACCAGAACGTGGTGAAGCTCTACGCCGGCATCGGCGGGCACGGCGTGACCAACACGCCCAGTTCGATGTACCAGGCGCGCGTGTCGTGCGTGGCCTGCCACAACGCCGCCTCCAAGATGCCGGGCCACGACACGATCCAGGTGGCCAACCAGGCTGCGTGCATGGCGTGCCACGGCATCAAGTACGCCAACGTGCTGCCCGGCTGGGTGTCGGAGATGCAGCACAAGGTGGAGCTCGTGCAGCCCGTCGTGACCGCCGCCGAGGCGGTGGCCGCCCAGGCGCCGCTGCGCCGCCGCGCCGTGGCCGACAGCCTGCTGGGCGAGGCCCGGGCCAACCTCGACTTCGTGAACGAGGGCAAGGGCGCGCACAACATCGTGTACGCCGACCAGCTCCTGCGCGCGTCGCTGGACCTCGTGCGCCAGGCGGTGACCGACGGCGGGCTCCCCTACCGCGTGCCGCGCGTCGACCTCGGCCCGCCGGTGAGCGAGAACCAGTGCCTGCAGTGCCACCTCGGCGTGGAGCAGCAGAAGGGCACGTTCGACGGCCGGCGCTTCGACCATACCGCCCACGTCGTGCAGGGCGGGCTCCAGTGCACCTCGTGCCACACCTCGTTCGCCCAGCACGGCGGCATCACGCTCGCCTCGGCGGCGAGCTGCGACAACTGCCACCACCCGGTGGTGCAGCCGGTGGCCAACTGCGCCCGCTGCCACGCCGGCCGGGGTGGCGCGCCGACCACGGCGTTCAAGACGAAGATCGGCGACTTCTCGCACCAGGCCCACCTCGCGGCCAACCTCGAGTGCAAGGCGTGCCACACCGCGCCGGTGATGAGCGCCAAGGACCTGAACTGCGACAACTGCCACGAGCAGCACCACACCGCGGAGACCACCTGCCTGAGCTGCCACCGCGGCGGCGTGCTCGCCAAGCACAAGGTCCAGGACCACGTGGCGTGCGCGCAGTGCCACAAGACGGTGCCGCAGCTCGACCACTGGACGCGTGAGATCTGCACCGCCTGCCACTCCACGATGGTGAACCACCATCCCGGCAAGCCGTGCGAGAGCTGCCACCGCGTGCCCGCCATGGGGGCCGCGCACGGCGCGGTCCCCGGTCGCGGGACCGCGCCGGCGCCCGAGGGACCGTAGCGGGATTCGGCGGCTGGAGATACGGTCCGTGCCCCGCCCCGACGTCGTCCTGATCCACCCGCCGAGCATCTACGACTTCCGCGAGCGGACCATCTTCTACGGGCCGATCAGCGACGTCATTCCGTCGTCGCCGATCTTCGAGATGTACCCCATCGGGTTCGCCACGCTGGCCGCCCACCTCCGGCGCCACGGCTACCGGACGCGGATCGTGAACCTCGCGCTGCGCATGATGCGCAGCCGCCGCTTCCGTCCCGAGCGGTACCTCCGGCGCTTCCGCCCCACGCTGTTCGGCATCGACCTCCACTGGCTCCCCCACGCCCAGGGCGGCCCCGCCGTCGCGGCGCTGCTCAAGCGGATCCACCCCGACATCCCGATCGTGTTCGGCGGCATCTCGTCGAGCTACTTCCACGAGGAGCTGATCCGCGACCCGTCGGTGGACTTCGTGCTGCGCGGCAGCGCCACCGAGGAGGCGCTGCTCGCGCTGGTCCGCGAGCTGAAGGGGGAGCGCCGCTTCGACCGCGTGCCGAATCTCACCTGGAAGGACGCCGGCACCGTGCGCGTGAACCCCGCGTCGTTCGCCCCCACGGCGCTCGATGCCTACGCCCTGGACGTGGGCATGATCATCGGGTCGGTGGTCGGACACCTCGACTTCTGGACCAGCATCCCCTTCCAGGCGTGGTGGCGCCACCCGATCACCGCCGTGCTCACCGTGCGCGGGTGCGCCCGCGGATGCGTGACCTGCGGCGCATCCAACGAAGCGTTCCGCCGGTTCATGGCCGGCCACCACCCCTTCTTCCGCGGGCCCGAGGCGATCGCCGAGCAGGCCCGCGCGTTCGCCCGGTTCACGCGGGCGCCGATCTTCCTCGTGGGCGACCTCAACGACGGCGGCCCGGAGTACGCCCACGCCGTGGTCGACGCGCTGGGCCGCGCGAAGATCACCAACCGGATCGTGTTCGAGTTCTTCGAGCCGCCGCCGGCCGATTTGCTCCGCGCGATCGACGACCGGATCCCCCACTGGGGCGCCGAGCTGTCACCGGAGAGCCACGACGAGTCCATCCGCACGCGGCTCGGCAAGGCCCGCTACACGAACGCCGAGCTCGAGGAGGGCATCGCGCGCATCCTCGCCCTGCGCGCCGAGAACCTGGACATGTTCTTCATGATCGGGCTCCCCGGGCAGAGCTACGAGAACGTGCTCGCGATGACGGATTTCATCGAAGGGCTCTTCCAGCGCCACGACCGGCGGCTCTCGGCGTTCATCACGCCGATGGGACCGTTCATCGATCCGGGCAGCGAGGGGTTCGAGGCCGCCGAGGCGCTGGGCTACCGGATCCGGGCGCGCACGCTGGCCGAGCACCGCGCCCTGCTCGAGCAGGAGCGCGACTGGGAGTCGTTCCTCAACTACTCCACGGCCGAGATGACGCGCGCGCAGATCGTGGACGCGACGTACGATGGCGCCGAGCGGCTCAACGCGCTCAAGCTGACATACGGACGCATCGAGCCGGCGCAGGCGGCGGCGGTACAGGCGCGCATGACCGCGGCGCGCGACCTCCGGCGGCGGATCGCCGAAGCCGGCGGCGCGGCACTCGACCCCGCCCTGCATCGCGCGCTGCTCGGCGAGATCCGCGCCTATTCCGAAGCGACGGTGAACGACAAGGCGGAGCTGTTTCCGCCCAGGGCATTCGTGCGGAATTTCAGGATCGGCGGAATCCTGCGGCTTCTGGCCCGCGAGGTCGCACACGCGGCCGGGGCACGGTAAGCGACGACGGCACGATGTGTTGACTTGTTGACATCCGGGGGAGACCGGACCCGCATACTGGCCCCACGACGTCCCGGGGCCTCGCGCCATACACCGGGCGCCCATCGACCACTCCTATTCCGGAGATCGCATGACGCTCAAACGCACCTCTCGCTCCCCCGCGGCACACGGGCGCCCGTTGCTCGCCGCGCTGGTTCCAGCCGCCATTCTGCTCGCCCTCACGTCGCACGCGGCGGGGGCGCAGGCGGCCGCGCACGCGCGGTTGAATTCTTCGAGCGGCGTCGGAGTCGACGTGCTGGAGATCGGTGGCATGAACGCCGGTCAGCTCGTGCCCGGTTCGCTGGTCACGACATCGGCCGCGACTCAAACCACCGTGTCATTCGAGACCGGCCTTCCGAGCCACCCGCTCACCGAATTCATCGAGTCCGCGCTCTCCGGGCGTCCGCGAAGTGTCGACGCGGCCATCTATGAGATGGACTACGAGCACAAGGTCAAGAGCGAGATCGACCTCCACGGCGCGCGGATTCAGGAAGTCGACTTCCCGCAGGCCTTCGCGGCGAGCAGGGAAGTGGCCAAGTTCGCGGTGAAGCTCTTCCCGGCTCCCGGCGGCACCCATCCGGGAACCGGCCAGAGGAAGATGCAGACCGACAACAACCCGCAAAAAAAATTCCTGCTGGCCGACTTCCTGCTGCAGATTCCCGGCGTGGACTGCCGGTGGGTCTCGAAGGTTTCGATCCCGCCGGCGGTGGCGTCGGCGAAAGGCGCCCTGATCGTCCAGGGCACGCTCTCGGTGCGCGTCGCTTCCAACCATGCGGCTGACTTCGCCACATGGCTCGCCTCGCCCAACCCGCGCTACGGAACGCTCACCTTCCTCGCGCCCGACCTGAAGACCCCGCTGGCCGTGGTCAGGCTCGCCGGCATGCGGATCCAGTCCATCACCACGTCCGGGGCCCTGGAGACGGTGACGATTGCCCCCGGTCGCGTAGAGTTGGCCGTACCGTGAGCGGGCGCGGAGGCGCCGCGCGCTGACCCGCTACCGGCCGCTGCCCAGGATGCGCGCGCGCACTTCGGCCGGCGACATCTGCATGTGACACACCGCGCATTCCTGCGCCGGATGGTGGTCGCGCCGGTCCACGTGGCAACTCAGGCAGAAGGCACGGGTGCCCGTGAGCAGCGCCACCGTCGTTCGCGCATGACACTGCGTGCACGCCAGATGGTTGCTCACCTGGTGGAAGCTCTTCACGTCCGTGCCGTGGCAGGCGGTGCAGTCGGTGGCCTGCTCATGGTGCGCCTCGTGGCAGCTCGTGCACGCCACGACCGCCTTCACGTCGGCGCGCGAGGTGTGACAGCTCGTGCAGGCCACGGCGGCGTGCGCCCCGTGCCGGAAGGTGACGGCGCGCGACGTCGGCGCGTTGGGCGGCGTGAGTCGGAGCGCCAGCGTCACCGGCTCGGCGTGCGTGGCCAGCGTGTCGCGGCCATGGCACGTCGTGCAGGCGAGCGTCGAGGTCACGTGGTGGCACGCGTTGCACGAGGCGAGCGTTACGGTCGTCTTGCCGTGGCGGGGGTCGACCTGGCCCGCCGTGGCGGTGAAGTAGTCGGCCGACGAGTGGCACCGCGTGCAGGCGACGTCGGCCCGGAGCACGTGGTCGGCGTGGTCGAACGGCACCCCGGCCGCCGTGCCGCGCACGGTCTCGATTCCGTAGTGGCAGTAGGCGCACGAGACCGTCGCCGGGTCCGGCCCCAGCGCCGGCGCCGGGGGCGCGGCGAGCCCGGCCGAACGATACGCCTGGCCGATGGTGCGCACCGCGGTGCGGAGCAGCGCGTCGGCGCCGGGCACGTTGTGCAACCC
>JBJKPA010000135.1:0-3714 GCA_046706905.1 Gemmatimonadaceae bacterium | reverse complement strand
AGTAGTCGGGCGCGACGAGCTCGATGTTGAGGATCGGGTTCTGACTCGCCTGCTGGGCCGACTGGCCCACGGCGGCGGGCCGTCCGCTCCACGCGGCCGATCCCGAGAAGGGCGCCGCGACCACGGGTGAGACGCCGAGCACGCCCGGGATCGCCCGCAGCTCGGGAGTGAGCGCTTGGAGCATCGCGTTCGTTTTGCCCGGGCTGTCGAACGCGTTGGCCCGCATCGCGAGGTCGGCCACGAGCAGGTGCGACGACGTGAAGCCAAGCGGGGCGCGCTCGAGATTGATCAGGCTGCGGCCGATGAGCGCGGCGGTCGACAGCACGACCACCGCGAGGGCGACCTGCGCCGCCACCAGCGCACCCGCAACCAATCTGCTGCGCCGACTCCCCGTTTGCCGCGCGCCGGAGCGCAGCGCGTGTTGCAGGTCCACGCGCGACGCGGCCAGGGCCGGGCCGAGTCCGAACACGAGCACCGCGAGCGTGGTGATCGCCACCGCGCCGGCCAGCGCCGACGCGTTCATACCGATTTCGTCAAGGCGCGGAGTGCCGGCGGGCGCGAAGGCGACGAACAGGTGCACCGCGCCCGCGGCGACCGCCACGCCCAGCAGTCCGCCGGCCGCGGCGAGCAGCAGGTTCTCGGTGAGAAGCTGACCCACGATCGCCGATCGGCCGGCGCCGAGCGCGAGACGGACCGCGACCTCGCGCACGCGTCCCAGCCCGCGCACGAGCAGCAGGTTGGCGACGTTCACGCCGGTGATGAGCAGGAGCAGCGCGGCGGCGATGGCGAACACGACCAGCGCCGGCTTCGTATTGCCCAGCACGAGGTCCGGCAACGTGTGGGCGACGCCGCGGAAGTTGTGCTGCGTGGCGGGCGCGTGGGGGCTGGTGAAGAACGCCGAGAGTTGATCGGCCGCGTCGGCCGGCGTGGCGCCGGGGGCGAGCCGGCCCACGACGTCGAAGCCGATGTACTTGGCGGCCGCGGGGGGCAGCGACGACGCGATGGGCGCCCAGAACTCCGTGCCCGCCGGGTACTCGAGGCCCGGCGGCATCACGCCGACGATGGTGTACGTGCGCACGCCGTCGTAGAGCGCGAGCGGGCGGCCCAGGACGTGCGGATCGCCGCCGTAGCGCTGCTGCCATGCGTCGTAGCTGAGCACCGCCACCGGGGCGGCGCCGGGGGAGTCGTCGGCGGGGCGCAGCGCTCGGCCCAGCGTGGCGCGGGCGCCGAGGACGTTGAAGAAGTCGCCCGAGACCAGGGCGCGGCGCAGGCGGGCCACGCGGTCGCCGCGGCGGACCGCGATCGGGGCGGAGCCGAACCAGGCGAAGTACGCGGCCTGGCGCAGGGCGCGGGACTGGCGCGCGAAGTTCGCCGCGTCGTACACCGGGTAGTCGTCGAAGCGGCCGTCGAGGCTGCGACCCCAGAGCACCACGATGCGGTTCTGGTCGCGCACCGGGAGGCGGCGCAGCGCCATGGCGTCTGCCACCGTGAAGACCGCGGTGGCGAGGCCGATGCCGAGGGCGAGCGTGAGGGCGGCCGCGACGAAGAAGCCCGGCGAGCGGCGGAGGGAGCGTGACGCCAACCTGATGCGCTGGACGGCGCGGTCCAGCGGATCAGGGGAGCGGCGGCGCGGGGTCGGCATGGGTCGAATCTGGCCAAAGCGAACGCCCGCCGCGAGAAGCGGCGGGCGTTCGGTACCGCGTGTGCACTTGGCAAGTAAGCGACAGGTTAGGGCGACGGAGCCGCCGAGTCAACCCTGTGGGGACGGCTATGGCTCGGCGGGCGGCTCGCCGGCGGCGGCGCGGTTGCGGAAGGTCACCGTGATGTCGGCCACGAGGTCCCACGCGTTGTGGATGCCGATGAAGAGCAGGACCAACTCCACCGCGCCGACCGCGAACAGGGTGGGCGCCGGATCGCGCTGGAGGAGGAGCGCGGCCACGAGCAACACCGCGTAGGCGACCGCGGGGAGGATCGTGTGCCAGAGCCAGTCTTCGCCCACCGGCGTGTAGAGCGTCTGGCGCTTGACGCGCCGGCGGACGATGACCGCGTAGGCGACGCCGACGAGCGCGAAGGCGCCCAGTGCCCAGTCGAGGATGGCGAGCGCCGGCCAGGGCGCGGTGAGGAGCCCGGCGATGAGGAGCGCGGCGCAGAAGTGGAAGATCGTGGGCGTGACGAAGGTGTCCAGCTCGCGGCGGCCGGCGCCCGTGGGCGGGCCGGCGGCGAGGAGGGTCATGACCACGAACTGGAGGCCGGTGAGCGCGGCGGCGGCGGAGCCGGCGATGACGTAGAAGACGCTCCAGCCGGAGAGGAGCGGGAGGAGGGTGTCGGGCATGCGGGGCCTCGAGGGTGGGACGGAGCTAATGTACCGGCGATGCCCACGGTGAGCGAACGGCTCTGCTGCCGGAACAGCTCTGCTCGGCCAGAAAAGAGAACGCCCGTCGCGAAAAGCGGCGGGCGTTCGATACGGCTTGCGCACCTGGTAAGTGCCCGAAGAATAGGACCCGCCGGGCGCCGAGTCAATACCGCGGAGTGGTCGTGCCCGGAGCGGGATTTGAACCCGCACGCTCTTTCGAGCACGCACTTACCAGGTGCGCGTGTCTACCATTTCCACCATCCGGGCACGTGCACGAGAATGGCGGAAGAGGGTCGACCACCTGACAAGTCACTCCTCGCTACCCGGCACGAGAGTAACGAGGAGACTTCGCGTCACCGTCATCAGATGAGCGCCGATCGAATCATTTCTGACGAGCCGTCTGATCCCCTGTCGATCGCGTGCGTCCGCACGCGGGGCTGGCGCTGTGTGGCCCCGGCCGTGAGTACCGGGACGTAGACCCCGCTCGGCGCCCCGTGGGAACCGAACGCTCCGCCGTCAGGCGGAGCGTTTTCCTTCCTACGACGGCGGGGAGGATCGTGTGCCAGAGCCAGTGCAGGTGGCGGGCCGCGCCGCCGGTGTCTTTCCCGCAGGCATGCGGAGCTTCACGCCATCCGCCACGAGCTCGTCGTGCGCCACCTGTTGAAGCGCCTGCGCCTGGTCCGGCGACATCCCGAGCTCGTAGCTCGCGCACTCGCCCTTCCCGAGCGCGTTCGGGTCCATGCCGGTCACGCTTCCGAAGTCCATCAGGGCCTCGAGATAGTAGCCGTAGGTGCTCGCGTGGTAGTAATCCCACGCCCACAGATCGACCTTGCCCGCGTCGATCCCGTCGTAGGGATTCCCGTCGGCCACGCCCGTCTTGATGGCCCGGTTGAACGCCTCGCCCACGGCGATGACGCCTTTCACGCCCGGGACCGTGGCGGCGAGGCTGTCGTACGCTGCGTTGACGTCGTCGCCCATCTGGTAGATCGACTTCCCGTGCCAGGGCTTGCCCTCGGGAACAGTCTGATCGGGCCGGGTCCACGTGGCCATCACGTAGAACTCCACGTTCGGGCTCTTCTTGTGCAGCACGTCGGCGAGCTGGCGCCCGCTGGCGAGCAGGTCCGTGGGGTCGTTGGGATGGGCCTTGTCCAGCGTGCTGTAGCTGTGCGCGATGACCACGTTCCAGGCGTGGCTCGTGATCTCGGGGAGCTTCTCCCTGAGATGATAGCTGAACGCCTGGCCGCCCCGGGTCTCGAGGTACACGTCGTACGGAACGCCTTCCTGGTCCGCGAAGGCCTTGAAGATCGCGGGCACGCCCCCGACCCCGCCGTGGTTGAGGTCGGTGACCGTGTTGGCTCGCC
>JBJKPA010000134.1:0-2710 GCA_046706905.1 Gemmatimonadaceae bacterium | reverse complement strand
TGCGCGAACTGCTCGGCGCCAACCTCTCGCGCGACGTCGCGGACACGCACCGGGTGTGCGAGGGGGCGGCGGAGGATCTGCTCGTCCGGCTGGTCGCCGAGCGCGCGGCGGGGCGGGAGACGGCACTGGACCTGCTTGCGGTGGACGCGCTCGTGACGTACGCCTTCGAGCACGCCGCGTCGGCCGGCGACCTCGACGGCGAGGCCGCCGGGGCCATGCGGCGCATCGCGGCACTGGGCGCGCGGTACGTCACCGGAGCGCCGGCGTGAACCCCCGACCCGGACGACCTGCATGATCGACATCCATACGCACCTCCTGCCCGGCGTGGACGACGGCTCGCCGTCCATCGCCGTGTCGCTTCCCATCCTGCAGCAGTTCGCGGCGGTGGGCGTCGAGGTTCTGGTGTGCACACCGCACCTCGTGGCGTCGCATGCGGTGGAGGCGCCCTACAACAAGCACCTGCAGATCCTGGGCGCGCTGCGCGAGGCCGCCCCGCCGAGCATCGAGCTCCTGCTGGGGTGGGAGATCATGCTCGACATGCCGGGCATCGATCTCCGGCACCCGCAGCTCGCCCTCGGCAGCTCGAAGGCCGTCCTGGTCGAATTCCCGCGCATGCTCGTGCCCCCGAACGCCACCGAGGAGCTGTTCCGGCTCCGGATGAGCGGCATCGTGCCGGTGCTCGCGCATCCCGAGCGGTACACCGGGTGCACGGTCGCGCAGGTGGAGGCGTGGCGCCGCTCCGGCACGGTGATCCAGCTCGACGGCGCGGGACTGCTCGGCGGCCAGCGCTCGGGGGCGCTGGCCCGGGAGCTGCTGAAGGAAGGGCTGGTGGACGTCATCGCCAGCGACACGCACGGCGATCCGCGGTCGCTCGCTCCGGTGCGCGACTGGCTGCTCGAATTCGGCACCTCGAAGCAGGCCGAGCTGCTCACGCACGAGAACGCGCGGCGGCTGCTCGCCGACGAACCGTTGGAAGCCGTGCCGCCCCTCGAGGTGCGGCAGGGCATGCTCGACCAGCTCAAGCGGCTGGTGCTCGGCCGGAAGCGCTCCGGCCGCGCACTCCCTTCCTGACCCGAGGCGCGGAGACGCACGGCGTGACACGACCAACCAGCGGGGAGTTCGGCGACGCGCTGCGCGCCCTCTCGGCCACCGCCCTGCGCGTGGCGGACACGATGGGCGCCGAGCTGGACGAGGCGCTGCGGCTCGTGCGCGACACGGTGCAGCGGGGCGGCACCCTCTTCTTCTGCGGGAACGGCGGCAGCGCCGCCGACGCCCAGCACCTCGCCACCGAATACGTGGTGCGGTACACGCGCACCCGCCGCGCCTATCCGGCGGTGGCGCTCACCACCGACAGCTCGCTGCTCACGGCGGCCGGGAACGACTTCGGCTTCGACGCCGTGTTCGCGCGCCAGGTCGAGGCGCTGGCCAAACCCGGCGACCTCCTCGTGATCCACTCGACGAGCGGAAACTCGCCCAACGTGCTGCGGGCCGCCGAGACGGCGCGCAACGCGGGCGTGAAGGTGCTGGCCTTCTCGGCGCGCGACGGCGGGGCGCTGCGCGCGCTCGCCGACCACTCGGTGGTCGTGCCGACCGACCGCACCGACCGGGCCCAGGAGCTGCACCTGTGCATCGAGCACATCATCTGCGACATCGTGGAGAAGGCGCTGTGATCAACCTGTCCGGAAAGTGCGCCCTCGTGACCGGTGGGTCTCGCGGCATCGGCGCCGCGACGGCCATCATGCTGGCCGAATCGGGCGCCGACGTCGCCATCGGGTACCGGGCGCGCCGCGCCGACGCCGACCGCGTGGTGGCCGAGGCGCGCAAGCTCGGCGTGCAGGCGCTGGCGATCGCCACCGACATCTCCACCGCGCAGGGCGCCGACGAGCTGGTGCGGCAGGCGGTGGACGGACTCGGGGCGCTGGACCTGTTCGTGGGCAACGCCGGCATCTGGCCGGTGGAGGAACAGGACGTCGCCGGGATGTCCGACGACCAGTGGCGGCGCACGATGGCCCAGAACGTGGACTCGATGTTCTACACGACTCGCGCCGCGGCGCGCGCGATGCGCGACCACGGACGGATCGTGCTCGTGGCCAGTACCGCGGGCCAGCGCGGCGAGGCGTACCACGCGGACTACGGCGCGTCCAAAGGGGCGATGATCGCGTTCGTGAAATCGCTCGCCCCCGAGCTGGCGGGGCGCGACATCACGGTGAACAGCGTGGCGCCCGGGTGGGTGGACACCGAGATGTGCGAGATCCCGTATGCCGGCGGCGGGCGCGAGCGGATCGCCGCCACGATCCCGCTGGGCCGGGTGGCCGATCCGCGCGACATCGCCGGCCCCATCGTCTTCCTCTGCTCGCCGCTCGCGCGCCACGTGACCGGCGAGATCCTCAACGTCAACGGCGGCAGCGTCCTCTGCGGATGATCGTTCTCATATTCACCGGCGGCACCATCTCGATGCGCCACGACCCGAACATCGGGGGCGCGGTGCCGGCGCTCGCCGGGCGTGACATTCTGGCCCTCGCGCCGGGCCTCGACCGCATCGCCGAGCTCGACGTGGACGACTTCGGCGCTTTCCCGGGCCCACACATGACGGTGGACCGCGTGTGGGAGCTGCGCCGGCGGATCAAGGGGCACCTGGCGCGCCCCGAGGTGCAGGGCGTGGTGCTCACCCACGGCACCGACTCGCTGGAGGAGACCGCGTACCTGATGG
>JBJKPA010000133.1:0-3822 GCA_046706905.1 Gemmatimonadaceae bacterium | reverse complement strand
GAGCTGCCCAACCTGCAGCGGTACGCGGTGAGCGGGGGGCTGCCGGTGACGGCGATCCCGGGCGGGGGCACGGCGCCGGTGCCGGCCGACACGAGCGCCCAGGCGGGGACCACGCCCGAGTCGTCGCCGCTGACCCAGGCGATGGCGGCGCAGGCCGGGGGCAACGTGGCGCCCGAGCGCGGCACGTTGACCTTCATCGACAACGCGGTGGACACGACGACGGGGACCGTGCAGCTCAAGGCGACGTTCCCGAACACCGACGGCGACCTGTGGGTGGGCCAGTTCGCGTCCACCCGCATGCAGCTCTACACCGAGCGGAACGCGCTGGTGATCCCGGCGCAGGCGATCGTGAACGGCCAGCAGGGGACCTACGTGTACACGCTGGACTCGGCGAGCAAGGCCCAGCAGCACCAGGTGGTGGTCGAGCGCGTGGCCGATGGGCTCGCGGTGATCGCCGCGGGGGTGAACGACGGCGACCGCGTGGTGACCGAAGGCCAGTCGCGCCTCACGCCGGGCGCGGTGGCGAGCCTGCGCACCGGACCCGTGAGCGGGGCGGCGGCGGGCGATCCGCCGGTGGGGAGCACGGGCGCGCGCAAGGGCGGGGGACGGGGCCGGCGTGGCTGAGTACGGCGAGGTTCGCTCGGGGGGTGGAGCGAGCCTGACGGCCCTCTTCATCCGGCGGCCGGTGATGACGACGCTGATCATGGTCGGCATCGTCGTGTTCGGCGTGTTCGCGTATCGCTCCCTGCCGGTGAGCGATCTGCCGATCACCGATTCGCCCAGCATCTACGTGGGGGCGAGTCTGCCGGGCGCCAGTCCGGAGACGATGGCGGCCACCGTCGCCACGCCGCTCGAGAAGGCGTTCTCGTCGATCGCGGGGATCGACGAGATCACCTCCAACAGCTCGCTCGGCTCGACGGGCGTCAGCCTCACCTTCTCGCCCGACCGCGACATCGACGCGGCGGCGCAGGACGTGAACGCCGCGATCTCGCAGGCGATGCCCAATCTGCCGGCCGGCATCCAGCCGCCCACGATGCACAAGCAGAATCAGGCGGCGGCGCCGATCCTCTTCCTGGCGCTCACGTCGTCGGTGCTGCCGTTGCAGACGGTGGACGAGTTCGCGGAAACCGACATCGCGCAGCGGCTGTCGATGGTGGAGGGCGTGTCGGAGGTCGGTGTCTGGGGCTCGATGAAGTACGCCGTGCGGGTGAAGGTGGACCCGGTGAAGCTCGCCGAGCGGCACCTGGGCGTGTCCCAGGTCGCGGCGGCGATCCGCAACAACAACGTGATGCTCCCCACCGGCGTGCTGTACGGCAAGGACCGGACGCTCACGATCCAGGCCACGGGGCAGCTCACCGACGCGGCGCAGTTCCGGCGGCTGATCATCGCCTACCAGGACGGCGCGCCGGTGCGGCTGGGGGACGTGGCCACGGTGCTCGACGACGTGCAGAGCGACAAGGGCGCGGCGTGGCTCAACTTCGACCGCTCGATCGGGCTGGCCGTGATGCGGCAGCCCGGCGTGAACACGATCGAGGTCGCCAACGCGGTCAAGGCCGAGCTGCGGGAGATCGAGAAGGGCCTGCCCAAGACGGTGGCCGTGCACATCCAGTACGACCGCTCGAAGTCCATCGAGCAGTCGGTGCACGACGTGAAGTTCTCGCTCACGCTGGCGCTGTGCCTGGTCGTGATGGTGATCTTCCTGTTCCTGCGCAGCGGTGTGGCGACGCTGATCCCCAGCCTCACGCTGCCGATGTCCATCGTCGGCACGTTCTCGATCATGGCGCTGCTGCATTTCAGCGTGGACAACCTGTCGCTGATGGCGCTCACGCTGGCCGTGGGGTTCGTCGTGGACGACGCCATCGTGATGCTCGAGAACATCGTGCGCCACGTCGAGATGGGAAAGCCGCCGATGCGCGCGGCGCTCGAGGGATCGCGCGAGGTGGGCTTCACGATCCTGTCCATGACGCTGTCGCTGGCCACCGTGTTCATCCCGCTGATGTTCATGGGCGGCCAGATCGGCCGGCTGTTCCGCGAGTTCGCGATCACGATCGCCGTGGCGATCCTCGTCTCCGGCTTCGTGTCGCTCACGCTCACGCCCATGCTCTGCAGCCGCCTGCTCAAGGCCAAGCGCGAGGAGCAGCACGGCCGCTGGTTCACGGCCACCGAGGGGCTGTTCCAGCGCTCGCTGGCGGCGTACGAGCGCAGCCTGGGCTGGGTGATGGGGCACCGCGGGTACGCGCTGATGTTCTCGGCCGCCGTGGCGGTGCTCACCGTGGTGCTCTTCGCCGCCGTGCCCAAGGGACTCTTCCCGCCCGACGACACGGGGCAGCTCAACGGGACCACCGAGGCGGCGCAGGGCACGTCGTTCCCGGAGATGAAGCGCCTCCAGCTCATCGCGATGCACCGCCTGGCCACCGACACCAACATCGTGTCGTTCACCTCGTCCATCGGCGGCGGCTTCGGCTCGTCCAATCAGGGGCGGTTGAGCGTGACGCTCAAGCCCGAAGGCCAGCGGCCGTCGGCCGACCGGATGGTGGACGAGCTCACGAAGCTCACCGCCGGGATTCCCGGGCTGGCGGTGTACTTCCAGAACCCGCCCGTCATCCACATCGGCGGCCGGTCGGCCAAGAGTCAGTACCAGTTCACGCTCGAGGGGAGCGACATCGACACGCTGTACGCCGAGGCGGGCAAGCTGATGGCCGCCATGGCCAAGCTGCCGCAGCTCACGAGCGTGACGTCGGACCTGATGAACCGCGCGCCCATCCTGCAGGTGCACATCGATCGCCAGCGCGCGCTGGCCCTCGGTGTCACGCCGGCGTCCATCGAGCGCGCCCTGGCCGACGCGTACAACGAGCAGCAGGTCTCCACGATCTACACCCCGACCAACGAGTACTGGGTGGTGATGGAGGCGGTGGACGGCGCGCAGACCGACGCCAACGCGCTGGCCCGGTTCTCGGTGCCGGGTTCGGGCGGCCGGATGATCCCGCTCTCCGACGTCGCGTCGTTCCAGCACACCGTGGGGCCGCTGAGCGTCGCCCACTCCGGGCAGATGGCGTCGGTGACGATCTCGTTCAACCTCGCGCCCAACGTGGCGCTGGGCACGGCGGTGGACGTCGTGAACCGGCTGGCGCGGACGACGCTGCCGGCCACGATCACCGGACAGTTCTCGGGCGCCGCGCAGGCGTTCGAGGCGTCGCAGCAGGGCATGGGGATCCTGCTCCTCATCACCGTGTTCGTCATCTACATCATCCTCGGCATCCTGTACGAGAGCTTCATCCACCCGGTCACGATCCTCACCGGGCTGCCGTTCGCGGCGTTCGGCGCGCTGCTCGCGCTCTGGGTGACGCACACCGAGCTGGGGGTGTACGGCTACGTCGGGATCATCATGCTCGTCGGGATCGTGAAGAAGAACGCGATCATGATGATCGACTTCGCGATCGCGGCCGAGCGCGACGAGCACCTCACGTCGTCCCAGGCCATCGTGCGGGCGGCCAGCGTGCGGTTCCGGCCGATCATGATGACCACCGTCTCGGCCGTCGCCAGCACGCTGCCCATCGCGATCGGCGTCGGGGCCAGCGCGGCGTCGCGCCGGCCGCTCGGCATCGCCGTCGTGGGCGGGCTCGCCTTCTCGCAGATCGTGACGCTCTACGTCACGCCGGTCTTCTACACGTACATGGACGAGCTCCAGGCCTGGAGCGGCCGGGTGTTCTCGCGGGCCGCGGGCCGCGCCCCCCGCGCACCCAATACCCAGGCCCGTGACATATTCCGACCCCACCTTCTCACCCGCTAAACCCCCGAAAAAAACCTACCCGTTAAAAAACA
>JBJKPA010000132.1:0-3113 GCA_046706905.1 Gemmatimonadaceae bacterium | reverse complement strand
GGCCGAGGAACACCACCCCCACGACCTTCGCGAAGCACGCCAGCGCGAGACCGCCGATCAGGCCCAGGGCCGCGGCCCCCAGCGACGCCACGCGGACCGCGCCTCCCGCCAGGCCGGCATGGAAGAGCGACCGGAACACCAGCCACTCGCTCACGAATCCATTGAGCGGCGGCAGCCCCACGATCGCCGCCGAACCGATCAGAAACGTCGTCGCCGTGACCGGCATGCGACGCCCCACCCCGCCCAGTCGATCTACCTCGCGCGTGGCGGCGCCATGCGACACGGATCCCGCCCCGAGAAAGAGCAGGCTCTTGAACAGTGCGTGATTGAGCGCGTGCAGCGCCGCACCGGCGAAGCCGAGCACGGCGATCGCGGGATGGCCGTAGGTCACGCCCAGCGATCCGGCGCCGGCCCCGAGCAGGATGATCCCGATGTTCTCCACGCTGTGAAAGGCGAGCAGCCGCTTGAGGTCGTGCTGCGCGAGGGCCCACACCACGCCCAGGACGCCCGACGCCGCGCCGATCCCGAGCAGGCACCAGCCCCACCACGCCGGCGGGTGCCCGACGAGCATCGTGACGCGCAGCAGCCCGTAGATGCCCAGCTTGAGCAGCACGCCGGACAACAGGGCGGATACGTGAGTCGGCGCGGCGGCGTGCGCCTCCGGCAGCCAGAAGTGGAGCGGGACGATGCCCGCCTTGATGCCGAACCCGAGCAGCGCGGCGGCGAGGAGCGCGCCCTGCGTCCACGCGGCAGGCTGGTGCGTCGCCAGGGCGGCGAAGCTGAGGTCCGGCGCCCCCCGCCCCCACACGGCGAACAACACGAACAGCGACAGCGTGCTGACGTGCGTGGCCACGAGGTAGAGCATGCCGGCGCGCCGCACGTCGGCGCGTCCGTGGTCGAGCACGATCCCGGCGTACGACGTGAGCGCCATCGCCTCCCACGCGATCAGGAACGGCACCGCGGCGCGCGCCACCACGAGCATCGAGAGCGCGGCCATGAGCAGCGACACGAACACCAGCGACACGCCGGCGCCCAGTCGCGTCGCCGCGCCGCGCAGGTAGGTGACGCCGAACCACACGCTGGCCGAGCCCGCCGTCAGGATCAGGACCAGGAACAGCGCCGAGAGGCCGTCGAGACCGAACACCCAGGGCCCGCCCGGCATCGCAGTGTGCAACGTCAGGTCGGGGATCGTCGCCCCGCCCAGCACGCGAACGGCCGGAATGCCCGCCGCGATCACGGCCGCGCCCATGCAGGCACGGAATGCCAGATCGGCCGCCGCCGGCCGGCGGCCGAGCGCGGCGCCGAGCACCCCGGCCACGACCAGCAGCGCGATCCCGACCGCCACGAGGATCACCGCGAGGCCTCCGACTCCGACTCGAGGGCGCCGAGCCGGCGCAGAATCGCCTCCGTCGGCGCCGCGGCTCTCAGCAGGCGGCGCAGCTCGGGGTCGCGCAACACGAGGCCCAGCCGCGCCAGAATCCGCAGGTGCTCCGGCACGCTGGGACTGACGACCAGGAACAGTACGCGCACGGGCCCGTGATCCACGGCGTCGAATTCCACCGCCTGCGCGAGCAGGCACAGCGCGACGAACGACCGGGCCACGTGGAGCAGGATCGGATTCCGCACGTGCGGGATGGCGATGCCGTCGCCGATCCCCGTCGATCCCATGGCTTCGCGCGCCTCGAGCACCGAGACCAGAAACTCGCGGTCCACGTCGTCGGGCAGCGGGAGCAGCGC
This sequence comes from Gemmatimonadaceae bacterium, assembly GCA_046706905.1. GTDB lineage: Bacteria > Gemmatimonadota > Gemmatimonadetes > Gemmatimonadales > Gemmatimonadaceae > JAGWRI01. The sequence continues at coordinate 1,376 of JBJKPA010000132.1, read as the reverse complement.
GACTACGTTGCGCAGCACGTCGGCCTTGGTGGCGCCGGGAACGTCGCGATGCACGCCGCCGGCGCCGATGAGCGCGGAAAGCCGCGCCACCGGCTCCGGCGCGCGGCGGGCCTGCTCGAGCAGCCCCCCCGAGACCGGGAGCCCCTGGTCCACCGCCCATTCCCAGACCTCGATCGCGTTGCAGTGCAGCCGCTCGTTGACGCGGTGCGCGGGAAGGCCGCGCGTCGCCACCCAGCGACGCGCCGTCGACTCCGGCACGCCGAGATATCCGGCGATCTGGCGCAGCGTCAGTTGCATGGCCGGGGAGCGACGGTCACACGCCGGGCGCGAACAGCCGGCCCGCCGTTTCGCGGACCAGCGACACCACGGCGTCCGCCGTGGAGGCCCCGCGGAGCGCGGCGAGAAACCCCGCCTCCTGGCAGAGGCGCGCCAGCTTGGCGAGCAGCCCGAGCTGCACCCGCTCGCTTCGCGCCAGCAGCAGGATCAGGAGGTCCGTTCGGCTCCCATCCAGCGCGCCGAACTCCACCGGCGATTCGACGCGCCCGATCGCCACGAGATCGCTCGCCTTGAGCACGCGCGGCAGGCTGCGCGTCGTGTGCAGCAGCGCCACGCCGCCCGACATCGCGGTCGTGCACAGCCGCTCCCGCTCGAGGACCCGCTCGGCCACGACCTCCGGCAGCACGCCTTCGGGCAGGCGAACGCGCTCGACGAACGCGCGGACGACGTCATCCCGAGCGCCGGCCGGCACGGCGATTCGGGCGTTCTCGGGCGCGAGCAGATCTGCGAGGCGCGGAATGCCGGAGGCGCTCTCCTCGTCGGTCTCCAGCGCATGCAGCGTGTCGGCGTCGAGCCGCTGCATGCCGACGTCCAACCACTCGTCCACCGCCGACTTCCGGAACCGCCATTGCCCGCCGACCTTGACGGCCGGCAGATCCCCTCGCTCCAGCAGCCGGTAGACGGTCCGCTGGGAAAGTTGCAGGTATTCGGCGAGTTGTTTGGGGCTCAACAGGTCCGGCAGACACCCTTCCGGCAGAAAATCGCCGGGAATGATGGCTAGCCGATGACCTCGATGTCAATCCCTGTCATAACCTGTCGCGGGCAGGCCGCCGCCGGCCGTCACCGGCGACGCCTCAGACCGCCGCCACCTCGGCCCCCGCGCTCCGCAGCCGCCCGGCCAGCGCGTCGTCCACCCGGGCCCGCACGACCAGCCGGTCGCCCTCGGTGCGCTGCTCCAGCACCTCGCCCTCGCGGTGGATCGAGGCGAGCAGCTTGCCGTCGGCCACCGGCAGCCGGATCTCGCTCACCGGCCGGCGCTCGCGTACCGCGGCCTGCAGCGCGCGGCGGAGCGGCTCCAATCCGCCCTCCGCCTTCGCCGA
>JBJKPA010000131.1:0-4418 GCA_046706905.1 Gemmatimonadaceae bacterium | reverse complement strand
GAATCAGCGGCGCCACGTGGCCGACAGCGCGCGGCTCCGGGCGGCTCCCCCCGACTCGCTCGCCGCCCGGCCCGGCGGCCCGGCCGGCAAGGCCCGCTGAAACACCCCCCGTCCGGGGCTCGTAGGGGCTGACGCACCCTCTCACCGATCCGATGTTCGCTCTCGTCGCCGCGGCCGCGCTCGCGCTGCAGGTGCAGGCCACCACCACCCGGGACACCACGAAACACGACGTCCACGTGAGCGTCAGTGTCGGCGTCGGCGAGCCCGGGCACGGTGCGGCGCGCCGCATTCCGGTCACCCCCGAGATGCTGCGCACGGCGTTCGAGGACACGGCGGCCCGCACGCTCCTCCTGCGCGCCCGCAAGGCGCGCATGTCGCAGGACTCGGCGCTCGTGTCGTACGACGCGATGTCGTACCAGCGCATCTCGGCCGGGCTCGGCATCGGGGCGTTCGGCCGCGACCGGCTGATGTTCCGCCGCGAGGACGTGGCGCACGTGCGCTGGCAGCGGGGGGTGGGGGCCTACGTGCAGCTCGAAGGCGCGCGCACCGCAATCCCCATCGCCGGACAGGTGGCGGCCGACTCGGCCGACCGCGACATGAACTTCGAGGACGACGCGGCAATCCCGTACTACCCGGGGTACGAGACGCTCTGGATCGGGGGCGGCGTGGCCAAGGCGCAGGTGGACGAGCGGGACATCATCCACCCGCTCGCCGAGGGCGCCGAGGCCTACTACACGTACGCCACGGGCGATTCGATGAGCCTGCGGCTTCCCGACGGCTCCACGATCCACCTGCGCGAGCTCAAGGTGCGGCCCCGCCGCCCCCGGTGGAACGTGGTCGTGGGGTCGCTGTGGTTCGACGTCGCCACGGGCCAGCTCGTGCGCGCCGCGTTCCGGCTGGCGATTCCGATGGACATCTGGGCGGTGGCCAACGAGGAGGCGAAGGCCGACAGCGACTCCGACACGGCGCCCGCCTGGGTCCAGGGGCTGCTCTCGCCGATGAAGGCCGAGGTGACCGCCGTGGCGATCGAGTACGGCCTCTACAACGGCCGCTTCTGGCTGCCGCGCCTGCAGAGCGCCGAGGGCGACGCCCAGGTGAGCTTCATGCACGTGCCGTTCAGCATGCAGCAGAGCTACACCTACGCATCGGTCAACGCGCGCGACTCGCTGCCACCCATCGTCGTGGCGTCGAACGCCATCCCCGACTCGCTCCCCGAAGCGGTGAAGGACTCGATGCGCGCGGCGCGGCGCGCCGCGCGCCGGGCCGAGCGCGACTCGGTGCGCAAGGGCCTCAAGCCCCCGCCCACCGCGGTGTGCGATACCGGGACGACCTACACGCACACGTCATACCGGTACAACGACGACCGGCTGCCCGTGGCCTACCAGGTGCCGTGCGACCAGTCCAGGCTCGCGTCGTCGCCGCTGCTCCCCAAGTCGATCTACGACCCCGGGGAGGAGATCTTCGGCTCGGCCGACCGCGAGGCGCTCATCGCGCAGGCGCTCTCGCTCGGCGCGCAGGCCGGGTTCGGCCCGATGCCGCCCACCTTCCACACGGGGCTCGACATGATGCGGTTCAACCGCATCGAGGGGTTCTCGGTGGGGGCGCGGGTGGACGAGCAGTTCGGCGAGGGCTATAGCGGTTCGCTGATCGGGCGCATCGGGTCGGCCGACCTGGAGCCCAACGTGTCGCTCACCGTGAACCGCAGCAACGGCGCGCGGACGATCGGCGTCACCGGGTACAATCGGCTGGTGGCGGTGGGCCAGTGGGGAGACCCGCTCAGCTTCGGCAGCTCGCTCTCGGCGCTGCTCTTCGGCCGCGACGAGGGGTTCTACTACCGGGCCACCGGCGTCGAGCTGACCGGGCGCAACACGCGCGGGCTGGACTACGACTGGCGCCTGTTCGCCGAGCAGGAGCGGAGCGCCGCGGTGAAGAACCACTGGTCGCTGGGCGTGCCGTTCATCCCCAACATCACGGCGCGGCGGGGCACGTACGCGGGCGGCGCGTTCCGGCTGCGCGGCTCGTACGGCGAGGATCCGGAGGCGTTCCGCCTGCTGTCGGATCTGCGGCTCGAGGCGGCGACCGGTGACTCCTCCTACGGACGCGGCTCGCTGGAGCTGACGGCGTCGGACGGATTCGGCCCGCTGGCCGGGGCGCTCACCGTGTCCGGCGGCAGCTCGGTGGGCGCGGTGCCCGCGCAGCGGCTCTGGTATCTGGGCGGCGCGCGCACCGTGCGCGGGCAGCGGCCCGACACGCTGCAGCGCGGGAACGCCTACTGGATGGCGCGGGCCGAGCTGGGGCTCAACCGCGTCGGCATGCGGCCGAGCATCTTCGGCGATCTCGGATGGGCGGGGGACCGGAACGCCATGTCGAAGGTCGGGCGGCCCCTGAGCGGCGTGGGGGCCGGGGTGAGCTTCCTCGACGGGCTGGTGCGATTCGACGCCGCGCGCGGGCTGTATCCGCGCCAGGAATGGCGGCTCGACCTGTATCTGGAAGCGCGGTTCTGACAGGGCATCCGGTCTTGCGAAACGGCTGAAACGTCGCAATCCGCAAGAGTGATGCGTGACGCGACGTGCCAAGGGCGTGACCCAACCCCTTGGTGGCGCGTCGGATGGGTATCGGGTCCGGGCTGGCACGAGGGTCGCGTTTCGCCAGGGGCAAGGACGCGCATGTGCCGCGGATCCGACGAACGGCCGAAGTCGGCCCCCTGCTCATCCTCCCGTGACCCAGGCTCCCGCGGCGCGCGACCGATTCTACGCTGAGACACTGCTCTGGCAGAGCCGGATCCGGCTCGGCGTGGCGCTCGTGATCGCGGTGGCGGCATTCCTGCTCGAACAGACGGGGATGCCGGGGCGGGTCCTGCCGCTGGCGGTGACGCTGGCCGGCTATGCCGTGGTGATCGGGGCGGTCCTCGCCGTGGCGGCGCGCGGCCACATCGGCCCGTGGGGCGTGACGGTCACGCTGCTCGCCGACGTGGGATACGTGTGCGCGACCACGCTCGTCGCGTCCCCGCCCGCCTACTATCAGCGCATTCTGATCCTCGCGTTCCTCGCGCTCTACCTGGGCGATCTCTACTTCGGGCGCGCGCAGGCGCTGATCGCGCTGGTCGTGACCATGTCGGCGTACCTCGTGATCGTGTCGTCGGCGATCAACGCCGGCGCCCCGCTCCCCTGGTCCGAGGAGCTCTGGTCGGTGGCGGCGTTCGGCATCGTGTCCGGGGTGTACCTGCTGCAGTACGGGAGCTGGAACCGCCGGCTGGGGGCGATCATGCGGCTCCTCGAACGGGCCGAGGAGGGCGAGTTCGCGGCCCCCTACGACCTCGAAGCCGACACCCATCCCGACGCGGTCACGATGCTGGGCGCGGCGTACAACCGGGTGCGCGAGCAGATCTCGAGCATGGTGATGACCGACGTGCTCACCGGGTGCGTCAACCGGCGCGGCTTCGACCAGGAGCTGGCCCGCGAAGCCGCCCGGTCGTTGCGCGCGAACAGCGAGTTCTCGCTCCTCGCGCTCGATCTGGACTTCTTCAAGAACGTCAACGACACCCGCGGCCACCTGGCGGGCGACGCCGTGCTGCGCCAGGTGGGCGAGCTGCTCAAGCAGTCGCGGCGGGCCGGCGACATCGTGGCCCGCACGGGCGGCGAGGAGTTCGCGATCATCCTGCCCGACACGGCCGAGGCGGGGGCACATCTCGTGGCCACCCGGCTGTGCGAGGACGTCCGCAACCACGCCTTCTCGGCCGACGGCAAGTCGCTGCACCTGTCGGTGAGCATCGGGGTCGTGTCGCGCGGCGCCGACATGCGCGAGGACATCGTCGAGGTCCTGAAGCAGCGGGCCGACGACGCCCTGTACCGCGCCAAGCGCGACGGACGCGACTGCGTGCGCGTGTGGACGCCGGCGCTCGCCGGGCGCCGCTCGGGGCGGGTGACCGAATCCCACCGGGTGCTCGGCCCGTAGGGTGGGGCGGTCTTCCGCCACTGCCCACGCCCGCGCATGTCCAACGCCTCCCTGATCTCCACGCGCGTCGGTTTCGCCGCGCTCCGCTCTAATCCCCTCCGCACCCTGCTCTCGACGCTCGGCGTGGTGATGGGCGTGGCGGCGCTCGTCTCGGTGCTGTCGCTGGGCGACGGGATGGAGCGCTTCGCCAGGCAACAGGTGGACCGCACGTCGAGCCTGCAGTTCGTCCAGATCAGCGCCCTGACCACGCGCAAGGTGGACGGGCAGACCTTCGCGCGTCCGGACGTCCGCGTGTTCACGCCCGCCGACGTCGACAGTCTGGCCCGCCGGCTCACGATGCCCGCCCAGGTCGCGCTGCTCGTGAGTGGCAACGCGCTCGCCGCCCGCCCGGGCGTGACTCCGCGGGGCGCGTCGGTGGTGGGCGCCACGCCGGGAGCGGCGGCGATGCGCGGGCTGACCGTGCG
>JBJKPA010000130.1:0-3197 GCA_046706905.1 Gemmatimonadaceae bacterium | reverse complement strand
GTCCGACGTCGCGGGCCAGCGTGGCGGGGTCGCAGCTCACGTAGATCACCGCCGCCGGACGCGGCGACGCCGCTTCGAGCGCGCGGGTGACCTCGGGCGCCACCCCGGCCCGGGGCGGATTGAGCAGCACGAGGTCCGCCGGTAGCGCTCCCGGCAGGAGATGCTCGACCCGACCCGCCATCGCCCTGGAGCCGGCGGGGAGGCGCATCGCGCAGGCGCGCACCGCTTCGCGGTCCAGCTCGATGGCGATCACGCGCGCGCCGGCGCGAGCGATGGGCTCGGCGGTGTCCCCTGCCCCGGCGTAGGCGTCCACCACGCGGCGCGGCCCGTGCATGCGGGTGAGGGCGAGGACGTGCTCGCGCATCTGCGACGCCACGCGCGGATTGATCTGCACGAACGACGCGCCGTGGCCCAGTCCCTCGTCGCGCGCCGCCACAAGCCGCCGGCCCCGCGTGTTCTCGGGGATCCACCAGATCGCGGCCAGCGCCGGCACGGCGGCCAGCAGCCGCTCGCCCTCGGCCCAGCTCGTGCCACCCTCGACGACGAACGCCGCGCCGGCATCGAGCAGGCGCACCGACGCCCGCAGCGCGCCGGCGGCGGGGAGCCAGTCGCCGTGGGCGAGGATGGCGTCCCACGCCGCCATCACGCGCTCGTCGGTGATCGCGCAATCCTCGAGTGGGAAGACCGCGCCCGGGTCGTCGTAGCGATGCATGCCGGCGATCCACCGGTTCCCCTCGCGCCGCAGCGCCAGCGTGAGCTTGGTGCGGTAACGCCAGGGTGACCAGGTATGCCGCACCGGAGGCGGATCCACCGGACGGCGCGCGATGCGCTCGAAGGCGTCGCGGATCATCCCCGCCTTGGCCTGCCGCTGGGCATCGTAGGAGAGGTGCTGCAACTGGCAGCCGCCGCACCCGTCGCGCTCGTAATGGGGACACACGGGGGCCACGCGGTCGGGGGACGGCGTCAGGATCTCGACATCCTGCGCCCGGGCGAACCGTTTGCCGCGCTCGATCGTGGCGCGGATCCGGTCGCCTGGGGCGGTGCGCGGCGCGAACACGACGAGTCCGTCGGTGCGTCCCACGCCGTCGCCACCGGCCGCGATGTCGCGGATGTCGACCTCGATCGTCTCGCGCGTCATCGCAGCCCTTCGGCACGCGCGGCGCGCGTCCAGGGCGAGTCACCGGGCACCGACGCCGCGCCACTCCCGCCGTTCGGGCGCCGGGCCTGCCGGTCGCGCTCGGCGAGCAGTGCCGCGGCGATCGCGGCCACGCGCATCCCGTCGTCGGGCGCCGGCGCGCCCGTGAGCGAACCCAGCCGGCGCTCCAGCCACTGGATCTCGATCGCGCCCCGCCGGAACTCGTCGTCCTCCATCACGCGCAGGTGGAAGTCACGCGACGTCTCGATGCCGTCCACCGCCAGTTCGAGCAGCGCCCGGTGCATGCGCGCCACGGCCGCGTCGCGGTCGGCGGCCCACACGATGAGCTTGGCGAGCATGGGGTCGTAGTGGAGGCCGACCTCGCTTCCCACCTCGACACCGCCGTCCCAGCGCACCCCGGGCCCCGACGGCAGGTGCAGGTACGAGATGCGCCCGGTGGAGGGAAGGAAGCCGTTGTTCGGATCCTCGCTCGTGATGCGGCACTCGATGGCCCAGCCGCGGGGCGCAAGGTTCTCGAACGCCTCGGGCAGCGGCTCGCCGGCGGCCACGCGGAGCTGCCACTTCACGAGGTCGATGCCGGTCACGAACTCGGTGACGGGGTGTTCGACCTGGAGGCGGGTGTTCATCTCGAGGAAGTAGTAGTTCCCCTCGCGGTCGAGCAGGAACTCGCACGTCCCGGCGTTCCGGTAGCCGGCCGCCGTGGCCATGCGCACCGCGGTGTCGCCCATCGCCCGGCGGAGCGTCGGGTTCACGGCCACGCTCGGCGCCTCCTCGATCATCTTCTGGTGGCGGCGCTGCACGGAGCATTCGCGCTCGCCCAGCGACACGCAGCGGCCGTGATGATCGGCCAGCACCTGGATCTCCACGTGGCGCGGCCCGACGATGTACTTCTCGACGTACACGGCGTCGTCGCCGAAGGCGTTCTTCGCCTCGCGGCGCGCGGTCTCCAGGGCGGCGTCCATCTCGGCCGGCTTGTGCACGACGCGCATCCCCTTCCCGCCCCCGCCCGCGGCGGCCTTGAGCAGCACGGGATAGCCGAACGTCTCGGCCACGGCGCGGGCCGCGTCGGCGTCGGGGAGCGCCTCGGTGGTGCCGGGCACGATCGGGACGTCGGCCGCGATGGCGAGCTGCCGGGCGGCGGTCTTGCTGCCCATGGCGGCGATGGCCTCCGGGGGCGGCCCGATGAACACGAGCCCCGCATCGCGCACGGCGCGGGAGAACCACTCGCGCTCGGAGAGGAACCCGTACCCGGGGTGAATGGCCTGCGCTCCGGCGCGTTTGGCCACTTCTATTATATGGTCGCCCCGGAGGTAGCTCTCGGACGCCGCGGCCCCCCCGATGTGCACGGCCTCGTCGGCCTCGCGGACGTGCGGGGCGCGGGCGTCGGCGTCGCTGTACACGGCCACCGAGCGAATGCCCATCTCGCGGCAGGCGCGGATGATGCGGACGGCGATCTCGCCGCGGTTGGCGACGAGCACCTTGGTGAACGGCCGCGCTGCGGGCGCGGAGGCGCCGCCGGCGGCCGCGGCTTTCCGGCGAGGCGTCACAGCGGGATGTTCCCGTGTTTCTTGGGCGGGTTCCGGTCGCGTTTGGACTGCAGCGTCTCGAGGGCGTCGATCAGCCGCGGGCGCGTATCGCGCGGATCGATGATGTCGTCCACGAAGCCGCGGGACGCCGCGACGTACGGATTGGCGAATTTGTCGGTGTACTCGGCCACCTTGCCCTCGGCCGCCGCGGCGGGATCGGGCGACTCGGCGATCTCCTTCTTGAACAGGATCTCGACCGCGCCCTTGGGGCCCATGACGGCGATCTCGGCGGTGGGCCACGCGACGTTGAAGTCGCCGCGGATGTGCTTGGAGCTCATCACGTCGTAGGCGCCGCCGTAGGCCTTGCGGGTGATCACGGTGAGCTTGGGCACGGTGGCTTCACAATACGCGTAGAGCAGCTTCGCCCCGTGCTTGATGATGCCGCCGTGCTCCTGCGCCAGGCCGGGCAGGAACCCCGGCACGTCCTCGAAGGTCACGAGGGGGATGTTGAACGC
>JBJKPA010000129.1:0-11375 GCA_046706905.1 Gemmatimonadaceae bacterium | reverse complement strand
GGTGAGCCGCACCTGGTTGCCGGCGGCCAGCCGCCGCACGCGCGCGTGCTGCGCCGCCGCGTCGGGAAGGGGCACGACGGCCCCCGCCGCGAACGCCGACTCGACGAAGAAGGTCGCTACGCTCGAGCCGCCGCGGCGGTCCACCACGCCTCCTCCTCGTGTTCGGCGACGACGCGCCACGCCGCGCCGGCCAGGGCGGCGAGGATCTCGTCGCGCTCCGACGACATGATGCCGCCGAAGATCGCGCGTCCGCCCGGGGCGAGCGCCGCGGCGATGCCGGGCAGCATTTCCAGGATCACCGACGACAGGATGTTGGCGACCACGAGATCCACCGGCGCCACGAGCGGGAGCAGCAGGACGGCGTCGCCCGCGATCACGCGCACGCGATCTCCCACGCCGTTCGCGACGACGTTCGTCTCGGCGTTGCCGATCGCCTCGGGATCCATCTCGATCGCGGCGACGGTCGCGGCGCCCAACTTCGCGGCGGCGATCGAAAGCACGGCGCTCCCGGTGCCGAGGTCGGCCACGCGGTCGCCGGGGCGCAGCACCGCCTGAACGAGCGCCAGCGCGCCGCGCGTGGTGGCGTGCTCGCCGGTACCGAACGCCATCTCGGGCTCGATGACGATGGTGCGCGCCGGCTCGAAGCCGCCGGCCAGCCACGGGGGCGCCACGGTGAGTTCGCCCACGGTGTGCGCGCGGACCCCGCGCTTCCACGCCTCGGCCCAGTCCACGTCGGGCAGCGGCTCGCTCTCCACCGAGGCGCCCGGATCGGCGCGGCGCACCGCGGCAATGAGCGTTTCCAGATCGACCCCGCCATCCACGTGGGTCACGAACGCGTCCCCGTCTTCCTGCACGCCGCCCGCGCCGCCGGCGAACAACGCGGCGAGCGCGGCCTCGCGATCGGCGGACGGCCGCACCCGCACGGTGGTCCAGCTCACGCGCCCAGCGCTTCCTTCATCTTCTTCCAGAAGCTCTTCTCGCGGCCGCCCTCGGGCACCTTGGTCTGCACCTCGGCGAGCTGCTTGATGAGGCGCGCCTCGTCGTCGCTCAGCCGCTCGGGGGTCCAGAGCTGGACGCGGACGTGCAGGTCGCCGGTGCCGTTGCCGTTCACCCGCGGCAGTCCGCGCGACTTGAGGTGGAACGCCTGCCCGCTCTGCGTGCCGGGCGGAATGCGCAGCGACACGCTCGACGTCACCGTCGGCACCGCGACGTCGGCGCCGAGCACGAGCTGCGGATAGGTGACCAGCACCTCGGTGTAGAGATCCTCGCCGTCGCGCTCGAAGCGCGGGTCCTCCGCCACCTCGAACACCACGTGCACGTCGCCGCGCTGCCCGCCGCGCGCGCCGGCGTTCCCCGCGGCGCGCATCGTCATGTACTGCCCGGTGGCGACGCCGGCCGGGACCTGGATCCTCAACTCGCGCTCGCCGCGCACGCGTCCCTCGCCGCGGCACTTCTTGCACGGCGCGTGGATGATCGTGCCCTCCCCCTTGCAGTTCGGACAGGGTGCCACGGTGAGGAACTGGCCGAAGAACGAGCGCTGGGCCCGCCGCACCTCGCCCGCCCCGTCGCAGGCGGGACAGGTCTCGACCCGCGTGCCCGGCTCGGCGCCGGTGCCCTGGCAGTGGTCGCAGGTTTCGAGCAGCCGGGCGACGACCGTCTTCTCGACGCCGGTCGCGACCTCGGCCAGCGTGAGCGGAATGTTGACGCGCACGTCGGCGCCGGTGCGCACGCTGCCGCCCGACCGCCCCATCCCGCCGCCGAACAGCTCCTCGAACCCGCCGAGGCCGAAATCGCGCATGAAGATGCTGAGCGCTTCCGACAGATCCACGTGGTGGAAGCCGGCCGCGCCGCCGCCCCCGCGCAGGCCCGCCTCGCCGTACCGGTCGTACGCGGCGCGCTTCTGGGGGTCGCGCAGGACGTCGTACGCCTCGGTGATTCCCTTGAACTTCTCCTCGGCGTCCTTCGACCCGTCGTTGCGGTCCGGGTGGTAGCGCATCGCGAGTTTGCGATACGCCTTCTTGATCTCGTCGTCTGATGCGGTGCGCGGCACTTCGAGCACCGCGTAGAAATCGGCCATTAGTAGTCTCTCAATCCAGCAGTTCCGTGAGCAGCTGCGACGTGTGCGACACGAGCGCGATGACCTTGTCGTAGGGCATGCGCGTGGGTCCGATCACCCCGATCACCCCGGCCAGCGTGCCGGCGTGGTACTCGGCGGTGACCACGGTGAAATCCTCGAGCCGCGGATCGGCGTGCTCGTGGCCGATCGTGATCGAGATGCCCTGCGCCTTGGGGCGCGCGCGGATCGCGTCGGCCAGCGTCTGGGGACTCTGTGTGAGGTCCAGCAGGCGCCGCATCCCGCCGGCCTCCGAGAACTCGGGCTGGTCGGCGAGCAGCGACGCCTGCCCCAGCACCACCGGGCCCTCGCCCAGCGGCAGCTTGGCCCCGAACAGCGTGCCGGCGTCCTGCACGAAGATGTTGAGCAGCTCGCGCGCCTCCGCGCCCGCCACCGAGTCGCGCAGCCGCGTGCCCACCGACGCGCCGATCTGCTCCAGCGTGAGCCCCGCCAGCCGCTCGTTGAGCACGGTGGTCACCTCGGCCAGGACGCTCTCCGCGATCTCGCCCTTCACCTCGACGAACACGGTCCGTGCCACCCCGCCCTCGAGCTGCAGCACCATGAGCAGCCGCTCGCCGCTCATGCGCACCAGGTCCAGGCTGCGAAGCACGGTGTTCCCGAGCGTGGGGCCCAGCGCGACGCCCAGCTCCTGTGCGAGCACGCCGAGCGACTGCGCGGCGCGCCGCAGGATCGTCTCAATGGGCGAATCGGCGTGCCCGATTTCCTCCGCCAGCCGGTCGCGCCCCAGCACCGCCATCGGCCCGCGCGCCAGTAGCGCGTCCACGAATGCGCGGTACGCCTTGTTGGTCGGGATTCGCCCGGCCGACGTGTGCGGATGAGCGAGAAACCCCTTCTCTTCGAGGTCGCTCATCGTGTTCCGGATCGTCGCGGGAGACACGCCCAGCCCGAACCGCCTCGACAGCGTCCGCGACCCCGCCGGTTCGGCAGTTTCGACGTACGTCTGGATGACGGCCTCGAGCACCGTACGCTCGCGGCTTGTGAGCTGTTCGACTCCCATAAGTGTAAATCTAGTAACGACTTCGGAGATCGGTCAAGAGTTTGGTTAAGGTGTCCATGCGCAGCCAGCCGGCCGGCGTGAGGCGCAGCACGCCCGATTCCGTCGCCGCCCACCCCTGGGACAGCCAGCTTTGCAGGGCCTCGGCCTCCCCCGGCTTCAATTGCAACCCGCGTGCCGTGCGAAGCCCCAGATAAACCTCTTCGAGCGCCCGCGATTCCGCGGAAATCGGCTCCCGGCCGCCGACGGGATCCTGCCGGGCCTGCAGGCGTGCCATCCAGGCAGCGTAGGCCGTCTCGTTCCAGCGCCGCGTCTCGCCGTCGAATTCGTGGGCCGAAGGCCCCAACCCGGCATATGGGACGCGCCGCCAATAGGCCGAATTATGCCGAGCATCGCGCCCGGGGAGCGCGTAGTTGGACACCTCGTAGTGCGCGAATCCTGCGGCGGCGAGGCGATCGTGCGCGGCCAGGAACTCCCGCTCGTAGCGCTCCTCCGGTGCCTCTCCCACCTGTCCGCGCTCGAACCACCGTCCCAGCGGGGTGAACGGCTCCACGGTGAGTCCGTACAGCGAGAGGTGCGTGGGACTCAGGGCGATTGCCGCGTCGAGGTCGCGCTCCCAGTCGCGCGGCAGCTCGTCGGGCAGCGCGAAGATGAGGTCGAGCGACAGGTCCTCGAATCCGGCCGCGCGCGCGGCTTCCACCGCGCGCGGGATCGCCGCCGCATCGTGCGTGCGGTGCATCCAGGCGAGCACCCGGTCGTCGAACGACTGGGCGCCGAGGGAGATCCGGTTGACGCCCACGCCGCGCCAGGCGGCCGCCGCCTGGCGGGTGACGTCCTCGGGGTTGGCTTCCAGCGTGACTTCGGCCCCGGGCGTGAGGCTGACGCGCGGGCGAAGCGTGTCGAGCAGCCGGGCCACGCCCGACGCCCCGAGCTTGGACGGCGTTCCGCCGCCGAAGTAGAGCGTGTCGAGATCCCAGGGTCCGGCCTCCGGGAAACGCAGCACCAGCTCCGTTTCCACCTCGGCGGCGTATTCCCGTTCCGGTATGGCCGCGCGCACCGCGATGGAAAAGTCGCAGTACGAGCAGCGCCGGGCGCAGAACGGCACGTGGACGTAGAGATGGCGGGGCAGCGGGCGCACGCCGGAATATACCGGCGCCGCGAGCGCCGCCGCGCTCAGCCGATGCGCCGGCGCACGTCGCCGGTGAGGGAGCACTCCACCGCTCCGCGCAGCTCCAGCGCGGAGACGGCCGCCAGGCACCGGTCGGCGGGAAGTCCGCTCCGGGCGCAGAGGGCGTCGAGGTCGAGCACGCCGTCGGCGAGCGCGGCCCACACGGCCCCCTCATCGGTGCCCGCGTCGGGCTCGGGGAAGCGCACCGGCCGGGTGAGTCCGGCCAGGGCGAGCGCGTCCTCGACCGACGCGATGATGTGCGCGCCGTCGCGAATCAGCTGGTTGGCGCCCTCGCTCTGCGGCTGGTCGATGCACCCCGGCAGGGCGCCCACCGCGCGCCCGAGCGTCATGGCCCATTTGGCGGTCAGCAGCGCCCCGCTCTTGTGCCCCGCCTCGACCACGATGGTGAGCGGCGCCAGCGCGGCGATGATCCGGTTGCGTCGCGGGAACGACCCGCCGTTGGCGCGCTCCCCCGGCGGATATTCCGAGAGTAGCAGCCCGCGCGCGGCGATCTCGGCGTGGAGCACCCGGTTGGCCGGCGGATAGGCAATGTCGGCGCCGGTGCCGAGGACGGCGATGGTCGTGCCCCCGGCTTCCAGCGCCGCGCGGTGCGCGGCCCCATCGATGCCACGCGCCATCCCGCTCACGACGCAGGCACCGGCACGGGCGAACGCACCGGCCAGGGCGCGCGTGACCCGCAGTCCGTACGTCGTGGCGCGGCGCGTCCCGACGATGGCCACGCGGGGCCGACCGTCCAGGAGCGAGAGATCGCCCAGCGCCCAGAGCACCGGGGCCACGTCTTCCAAATCCCCGAGCGCGGCCGGCAGCCGGTGATCGCCATGCGGCAGCAGCGTCATGCCGTATCGCTCGCCGTCGGCCAGCGCCGCGTCGGCGTCGGCGAAGGCCGAGTCACGATGGCGGGCCCATTCGGCGTCATCGAAAACGCGCGCCGCGGACCCGAATCGCTCGATCAACTGCCGGAAGGTCGCGCATCCGACGCCCTCGACCATCGAGAGCGCCAGCGCGGCGCGCGCGTCAGGGGAGGTCGGTGAGCTCCCGCCGAGGCTCACGAGGGGCGGCCTTCTTGAGTTCGAGGAGCTGCGTCCACCAGGCGGCGAGCAGCGTGTCCAGACCGGTGCGGGCGGCGGCGCTGATCACGTACACGCCGAACGCGTCGGGGGCCTCGAGGTCGGGGGGCGGATCGTCGCCCCACAGGTCCATCTTCGTGTACACGACGCAGTGGGGCTTGGCGGCCAGCTCGCGCGAGTACGCGGCGACTTCGGCGCGGAGTTGGTCGTACTCGGCCTGCCAGTCCATCGAGTCGATGGGGATGAGGAACGCCAGGATGCGCGTGCGCTCGATGTGCCGCAGGAACTGCAGCCCCAGCCCCTTGCCGTCGTGAGCGCCCTCGATGATCCCCGGGATGTCGGCGACCACGAAGGTGCGGTGCCCGGACAGCGGCACGACGCCCAGGTTGGGGGCGAGCGTGGTGAACGGATAGTCGGCGATCTTGGGACGCGCCGCGGAGATCACGGAGAGCAGCGTGGACTTGCCGGCGTTCGGCTGCCCCACGAGCCCGACGTCGGCGATGAGCTTGAGCTCGAGGTCCACGCTGCGCGTCTCGCCCTCCTCGCCGGGCTGCCATTCGCGCGGCGACTGGTGCGTGGCGGTGACGAAGAAGGCGTTCCCCTTTCCGCCGCGCCCTCCCCTGGCGACGATCACCGTGTCGCCGTCGTGGAGCACCTCGCCGACCAGCTCGCCCGACTCGTGGTCGCGGATCACGGTGCCGGGCGGGACGGGCATGATCACGTCGGCGCCGGATTTGCCGGTGCGGTTGCTCCCCTCCCCGTGCTGACCGCGCTCGGCGCGCCAGAAGTCGCGGTAGGTGTAGTCGAGCAGCGTGGACAGGTTGGCGTCGGCGCGCACGATGACGTCGCCGCCGCGCCCGCCGTCGCCGCCGTCGGGTCCGCCCATGGGCACGAACTTCTCGCGCCGGAAGGACACCTGCCCCGATCCGCCCGTGCCGGCCTCGACGCGCACCACGACGTGGTCGATGAACATCGCTACTTGCCCCGCACGCGGGCCCAGAGGAGCCGCGCGGTTTCGAGCCGCCCGGCCTCCACGACGCCGGCCAGGGCCTCGATGGCCTGCGAGACGACCGCCGGCGCGACGCCGGCGTTGACCGTCCCGTGGAGATGCGAGTGAAGCTGCCGGTCCTGCCCGGCCGCCGCGCAGGCGGCCACGATGCACAGCTCGCGGCGGCCGAGGTCCAGGGCCGGACGGCTCAGCACCTTGCCGTACCCCTCGACGATCATCCAGTCGTCGAGGGCCGGATGCAGGTGCCGGATGTTCTCCCGCAGGCGGTCATAGAACTTGCCGTACACCACCGCGCAGGTGCGCTCCCCGTCGTCGCGCCAGCGCGCCGGCGGGGCTCCGCCGTCCGGGTCCGCCGGCTCGGGGGCGAAACGCCGCCACTCGCGCATCGCGTTCAACGCGCGGGGAAACCCCGCGAACAGGTAGGACTGCAGCAGCAGCTCCTCCACCCAGACGGCCGAGACCTTCCCCGCCGCGTCGGCGATCGCCGAGCGCTGCTGGGCTTCCGTGCCGGCGGTGACCACCGCCGACAGCCGGACGAGCCGCCGCGTGGCGTCGTCCAGGGTGGTCAGGTTAGCGGGCTCGGTCGTCGCGTGCGTCATGAAATCAATGCCGATCGGGTCGAAGCGTTGCGGGTCAGGCCAGCGGGCGGATCTCGCCCACCACCTCGCCCCGCGTGTTGAGCAGCGGCCGCCGCGCGAACTCGGCCAGCCGCGGGGGCAGCTCGGCGGGGAGCACGTCCAGCAGCTGCAGCGCACGGAGCAGCGCCGGGTACTGCGCGCGCGTCGCGCCGTCCTCCGCCTTGATCGCGACGCCGATGCCGCGGTCCAGGCTCAGCGCGGAGTGGACCCCCTCGGCGCCGACCTTGCAGATCACGCGCCCGCGGGTCTCCTCCATGAGCGCCGTGTCGAAGCGGCCCGTGCCGCCCACGAGGAAGGCGTGCGTGCCCATCGCGCGGACCACGCGCGCCGGCGCCTCGTCCACGCCCGCCGCCTCGCCCAACCGCGCGTACGCCGTGGCCATCCCCTTCAGCGAAAGCGAATACTCCACGACGCCGCATCCGTCCACGGCACGTCCGATCTCGTCGGGCGCGAGCCCCGACCAGCGGCTCACCGAGGCGAGGCATCCCTTCTGCACCTCGTGACTCGGCAGGTGGTAGCCGGCGGTGGGCCAGTCGTTGGCTTTGGCGCGGGCGAGCATCGCCGAGTGCTTGCCGGAGCAGTTGTTGTGCAGCCGCGTGGGCGCCTTGCCGCTCGCGCGCAGCAGCCGCGCCCCGCGGTCGCTGAGCGGCTCGTGCGGTCCGCAGGCCAGCGCGTCCTCGCCCAGGCCGAGGTCGGCCAACATCGCCGCGGCAAGCGCGACGTGCTCCGGTTCGCCGCCGTGCGAGGCGCAGGCCAGGGCCAGGCGGTCGTCGCCCCAGCCCAACGCGTCGAATCCGCCCGCCTCGACGAACGGCATCACCTGGAAGGGCTTGGCGCACGACCGCCAGTGGGTGACCAGCTCCGGGTTCCGGGCCCGGGCGACGAGCGCGCCCGACGGGTCCACCACCGCGGCGTGGACCTGGTGCACCGATTCGATCGTGTCGCCGCGCGTGACGACGATGTCGAGCTGGAGTTCCTTCATGGGGGCCGCGGGGGTTCCGGTGGAAGCGCACGAAAGATAATCGGCGGCGCGGCCGTGCCGTTCGCCCGGCGCTCGGCCTACATCTCGACCGGCTGCGCTTTGGCTCCCTTGGTCGTGGCGCGGGCGATCCCGTACAGCACCAGCACGCCGCCCACCACGGTCCCCCAATCGGGGAATTCGTGGATCGCGGGGATGACCATGGCGAGGACGGTGGCGCCGATCGGCTCGCACAGCAGCGCCAGGTTCACCACGTACGCCGGCACGTAGCGCAGCGCGTAGTTGAGTCCGGTGTGGCCGAGCAGCATGGGACCCAGCGCGAGCCCGGCGAAGATCGCGAGCTGCCGCGGCGGCTGCGGGAGGAGCACCACGTGCGTGCCCTGCGCGGCGAGCACGAGGACCACGAAGCAGGCGCCGTACACGACGCCGACGTAGGGCCAGAGGTCGAGCGTGGCGCGCAGTTTGCGCCCGGCCACGAAGTACACCGCGCCGGCGATGGCCCCGAAGAACGCCAGCCCGTCGCCCATCAGCGCACGCGAGCCGAGCCCCGCGCCCTCACGCAGCAGCGCCGGCAGGGTGACGACCACGGCGCCGACCATGGCGATCGTGATTCCGCCCCACTGCCGCCGCGTCGGCATCTCGTGCAGCCAGATCACGGAGAGCAGGCCGACGATGGCGGGCTGCATGTCCACGAGCACGACGGATGCGGAGACCGTGGTCATGCTCAGCGACGCGTTCCACGACCAGAAGTGGAGGGCGAGCGCGGCGCCGGCGCCGATCGCGACCAGGAGGTCGTTGCGCTTGAGCACACGGAGCTGCCGCCAGCTTCCGCTGACGACGAGCGCGAAGACGATGACGATGAGCGAGAAGCCGAGCCGCCCGGCGGCGACGGTGAGCGCCGGGGCGCCGGAGAGGCGCGTGAGCGGGCCGCCGAGGGAGATGCCGAAGACGGCGAAGAGCAGGACCAGCGCGGGAGACATGGGCTCAACGGTGCGGGACGCGACCGGGGAAGTCCAGATCCTTCCCCCGCCCCGCCCCAACAGAAGGCAGAGGGCCGGCAGCTGACGGCTACCAGCCGTCGGCAACCGCGCCCTGACACATCGCTGCATTCACGAACCCCGCCGGCCGAGGGCCGTCCCTTGTGCAGGTGTGGCCGTTGGCTCACGGCTGTCAGCTCATGGCTCACGGCCTTCTGTTGCTGTTGCCGTAGTTCTCCGCGTAGTTTCCAGCGCCATGCCCCTCTCGCTCTCACGCGACCGGCTCTCCGACCTCCTCGCCCGCGCCGCCGATCAGCGCGTCGCCGTCCTCGGCGACCCGATGCTCGATGTCTACCTCGTGGGCGACGTCGAACGGATCAGCCCCGAGGCCCCCGTGCCGGTGGTCCGTGTGCGCGAGCGGCGCTACGCGCTGGGTGGGGCGGCCAACGTCGCGCAGAACGTCTGCGCGATCGGCGCCGGATGCCTCCTGGTCGGCGCCGTGGGGACGGACGCCGGGGGCTCCACACTGCGCACGATGCTCGACACGATGTCGGTCGAGGCCGACCGCCTGGTCGAGGTCGAGCGCCCGACGACGACCAAGACGCGCGTCGTCGCCCGGTCGCAGCAGCTCGTGCGCGTGGACGAGGAGGACGACGCCGATCTGGCGCGCGGCGAGATCGCGCAGCTCTTGGAAGCCGTGCACGCCGCGATCGCGTCGGCCGACGCGTTGGTGCTCGAGGACTACAACAAGGGCGTGCTGGTGGCCGAGGTCATCACGAAGGCCGTCGCGTGGGCGCGCGAGCGCGAGATCCCGATCGTGGTGGATCCGAAGTACCGCAACTTCTTCGCCTATCGCGGCGCTACCGTGTTCAAGCCGAACCGCCGGGAGCTGGAGGCGGCGCTGGGCGCGGCCGTGAACCTCGACGACGCGCACGCGCTGCCCGAGGTGTTCACCCGGCTGGGCGTGGACCATCTGCTGCTCACGCTCGGCGAGCGCGGGATGGCGCTGTTGTCGCATGACGGCGGCGTGCTGCGCATTCCGACCATGGCGCGCGAGGTGTACGACGTCGTGGGCGCGGGCGACACCGTGACGGCGTATCTGGGCGCGACCCTGGCCGCCGGGGCGACGGCGGGCGAGGCGGCGGTGATCGCGAACTACGCGGCCGGGGTCGAGGTCGGGAAGCTGGGCGCGGCGACCGTGACGCCGGCGGAGGTCCTGGCGTCGTACGACGACTTCGTGGAGCGGCAGGACCGCGAGGCGACGCACGGGTAATCGGGGGGCGCGGGCGTCGGCTTGCGCGGCCGGGCAGCGTCGGATAACTAACAGGCGCGACGTACGGGGCCTTAGCTCAGACGGTTAGAGCAGTGGACTCATAATCCAACGGTCGCAGGTTCGATTCCTGCAGGCCCCACTCCGCCACCGCGCCCGGGACTACCATCGGCCCCGCGGCGCGGTTAGGTTTTTCGGACTGCGCCGAGAGGCGACAGAGGTCGCATAGCTCAGCTGGTTAGAGCGCTGGTCTCACATACCAGAGGTCCGGGGTTCGAGTCCCTGTGCGACCATGTGGAACGGGGTGCCCGAATGGGCGCCCCGTTTTTTCGTGCCGCGCTCACGCCCCGGTGCGCACCCGCTTCTCGGGCAGCTGGCCGAGCATTCGCAGCAAGCCGTCGAGCACGGTGAGCGGGTGCGGCGGGCAGCCGGGCACGTAGAGATCGATCGGGATTCCCACCGGCTCCGCGATCTCGGGACTCCCGGCAAACGGCCCGCCGGCAATCGCGCAGGCCCCCACCGCGATCACCAGCCGCGGCGCCGGCGTCGCGTCGTACGTGGCCTGCAGCGCCTCGCGCATGTTCCGATTCACGACGCCCGTGATCACGAGACCGTCGGCGTGCCGTGGCGACGCCACGAACTGGATCCCGAAGCGCGCCATGTCGAACACGACGTTGCTCATGGCGTTGAGCTCGGCCTCGCACCCCCCGCAGCTCCCCGCGACCACCGACCGCAAGCGGAGCGAGCGTCCGAAGAGCCGCCGCATCTCGGCGTCCAGGGCCTGCACGGGCCCCACCACGCCGGTGGCCGAGCGCAGATCGTCGCGCGTCGAGGCGGCCATGCGAAACTCGCGCGAGAAGTGGACGGTGCCGGCCGCGTGCTCCCCGGCCTCCTCCGGACCGAACAGGCACGCGCCGACGTCGAACGGCGGTGCACCGGGCGCCGGATCGATCACCGGGAGCCCGCGGAACCGCTCGGGGATCGAGGGCTCGCCGTCCGGATAGGGTGACGTCGGCGTGCCGCGGCGCAGCCGCAGCTTCGGGAATTCGAGCACGGGATCGGAGCCGGCGACGCCGGTACACCGCGGTCAGAGATCATGGCCGGCATACGAGAGGTTG
>JBJKPA010000128.1:0-7334 GCA_046706905.1 Gemmatimonadaceae bacterium | reverse complement strand
TCGGCGAAGATGTCGGGCACCTCGATGGCGCGCCGCTCGCTCGCCGCCTCGCCGCTGGGCCCGAACCCCAGGCGCACGCGCATCTCGCCCAGGAAGGGCGTGAAGCGCTCGGGCCAGTTGTACGCCGCGGCCAGCCGCATCAGCTCCGAGGCGCCGTCGATCAGGTAGACGCAGGCGAAGGTGGCCCCCACCACGGGGCTCACGCGGTCCAGCGCGAACTGGAAGACCTCTTCGGGGCGGTCCGCGGTGAGGAAGGCGTGCACGATCTCGCGGACCGCCATCAACTCGCGCAGTCCGAAGTCCACGCCCTCGGCGGGCGTACGCAGGCGAGTCTCGCCGGAGATCGCTGGAGCCCGGGTCACGGGAACGAATGTACGGGAGTGCGGGGAGGCGGTCCAGACGGATGTTTATACGGGTGTTTACCCCAGAACCGGGGCCCGGGGCCTACGCCTTCTTCGACAGCGCCCGGATCTCCACCCGGTGCACCAGCACGTTCGGCGGCGTGGCCAGCACGTCGGCCACCGCCTCGGCCACGTCCTCCGGCTTGAGCGCCCAGCGCTTGGCCTTCGGGTCCCCGTCGCCGAACTCCGTGGCCACCCCGCCCGGGCTCACCACCGACACCTTCACCCCCTGGTCGCGGACCTCGAGCAGCAGGCACTCGGCGAACGCCATCACCGCGTGCTTCGTGCCCGTGTACGCCGCGCCGCCCGCAAAGGCGCTCCGCCCGGCGATCGAGCCGATGATCACCACGTGTCCCTTCTTCCGCTCGATCATCCCCGGCAGCAGGGCGCGCGTCACGTGATAGAGCGCGTTGAAGTTGACGTCCACCTGGCGGTGCCATTCCTCGGGCGTCGTGTCGAGCAGCGGCTTGATGATGCCCACGCCGGCGTTGTTCACGAGGACGTCGGCCCGCAGCCCGCCCAGCGCGCGGTCCACCGCGGCGTGGTCGGTCACGTCGAGCGCGAGGGGCAGGCACCGGCCGCCGGACTTCTCGACCTCGGCGGCGAGGGTGTTCAGCTCGGCGTACGACCGCGCGGCGGCGATGACGTCGTACTGTCCGGCGAGCCGGTGGGCGATGGCGCGGCCGATGCCGCGCGAAGCGCCGGTGACG
This sequence comes from Gemmatimonadaceae bacterium, assembly GCA_046706905.1. GTDB lineage: Bacteria > Gemmatimonadota > Gemmatimonadetes > Gemmatimonadales > Gemmatimonadaceae > JAGWRI01. The sequence goes on along the minus strand of JBJKPA010000128.1, from coordinate 6,223 downwards.
ACAGCAGTGGGCCTGGCCATGGAATCTCTCCCCGGCGGCCGGCGGAACGTGTCAGCCGAGCAGCCGTTCGATGGACCGCACGAGCGGGGCGAAGCCCAGCGGCTTGCCGGCCACGCGCGACGCCTGCTCCTGCGCCAGCTCGCGCTGCCCGTGGCCGAACAACTCGTCCACGATCCACGGGCCGGCCTTGGGGTTGCGCCACCAGTCCTCGTTGAACCGCTCGGTGAGGGTCTCGTTGAGCAGCGCCTGGAGCTGCCAGGCGCGGAGGTACCGCGCCGCGTAGTAGTGGGGGTCCACGTCCACGAACGCGTCGGCGGGATCGTAGCGGAACGTCGTCGCTCCGGACAGCAGCTCCACGTACAGGTCGGGAAGCGCGCTCCACGCCACATCGCCGCCGTAGAGATGGGTCTCGTAGATCAGCTTGGCACAGTAGCGGCGCAGGAACTGCAGCTCCTCGAATCCCGCGCTGCGCAGGAAGTGCACCGCCGCCGACTTGCCGAGCGAGGCGTAGCGCACCAGCCACCGGGGGTCCTGCATCCGGTGGTCGAACAGCATCGCGTAGCCTTCGGTGATCGAGTTGTCGCCCAGCCAGCGGTACTCGAACGGCAGCCCGGGCCGCATGTACGCGAAGTGCAGCGCGTGCCCCAGCTCGTGCAGGAAGGTGTTCCAGTCGTTCTGGCCGCCGTGGGGACGGAGCACGAGGTACACCTCCTCGGGCACGCGCACCGGAGAGCAGAAGGCGCGCGACCGCTTGCCCTCGCGGTCGCCGGTGTCGAACACGATCCGGCCGTCGGCGTCGGGCACGATCCCCATCTCGCGCACCTGGCCCAGGATCTGCTCCTGCATCGGCTCCCAGGGGAAGCCGGCGTCGAACTCGCGGGCCCGCATCAGCGCCAACCCGTCGGCCCGCGTCGCCTCGTCGGGGCGGATGCCCAGGATCCGCTTCACGAACTCGGGATAGACCTCGTCCCACATCGCCTGCGTGTCGCGCAGGAACCCCTCGCACTCGGCGCGGAGGTCGAGCAGCGAGAAGCCGGCCAGCAGGTCGAAGGTGCCGTTGTACCCGGAGGCGAGGCCGAGCCCCTCGGTGATGTCGCGCTCGCGCTGGAAGTGCTCCAGGCGCATCGGCACCAGCTCGTCGCGCACGAGCGCGGCGCGCGCCTTCTCGAGGGTGAGCCGCGCCGCACGGTCGGTGCTGTTCGCCAGGTCGATGGCGGCGCGCTGGAAGGGGACCTTGCTCCCGTCGGGGAGCGTGATCATCGCCTGCCCTTCCCACTCGATCTCGCGCTCGTCCAGCGCGGCGAGGGCGCGCGACGCCTGCGACTCCACCTGCCAGTCGAGGAGCAGACGCAGCCCGCGGCGGTCCTCGCTCCCCTCGGGCGCGTCGTCGAACGCCTCGCGCACGAAGGCCAGCGATTCGTCGCTCATCACGTCGGCGTACCGCTCGTACAGCGGTTGCAGCTCGGCGGTCGCCTTCTGTCCCGAGTGCGCGAGGTAGAACTCGCGCGAGATGGCCTCGTTGAACGCCTGCCCCTCGCGGCGGAGGCGGTCCAGCGAGAGCGGCTTCACGCGCCGATCCGCTCGCCGATCAGGGTCCCCACCCGGTCGGCCGCCACGCGCTCCTGGGCGAGCGTGTCGCGGTCGCGGATGGTGACCGTCCCGTCCTCCATCGTCTGGCCGTCCACGGTCAGGCAGAACGGCGTGCCGACCTCGTCCTGGCGGCGGTAGCGGCGGCCGATGGCCCCCGACTCGTCGTAGAACACCGGGAAGCGCGCCCGCAGCTCGTGGGCCAGCTTCTCGGCGAACTCGGGCATCCCGTCCTTCTTCACGAGCGGGAACACGCCGGCCTTGATCGGGGCCAGCGACGGATGGATGCCGAGCACCGTGCGCCCCTCGCTCTCCCCCTCCACGGCCTCTTCGCGATACGCGTTCACCAGCACGGCCAGCGCGGTGCGGTCGGCGCCCACCGAGGTCTCGATCACGAACGGCACGTAGCGCCGGTTGTTCGGCTGGTCGAAGTACTCGAGCTTCTTCCCCGAATATTCCTGGTGCCGGCTCAGGTCGAAGTCACCGCGATGGTGCACGCCCTCGATTTCCTGGAAGCCGAGCGTGCCGCCGAAGTCGAACTGGATGTCGAACGCGGCGCGCGCGTAATGGGCCAGCTCCTCGGGCGTGTGCTGATGGAAGAGCAGCCGCGCCTCGGTGAGCCCCAGCGCGCGGTGCCACTCCATGCGGCGCGCCTTCCAGTACTCGAACCACTGCATGTGGTCGCCGGCGGGATCCACGAAGAACTGCATCTCCATCTGCTCGAACTCGCGCGTGCGGAAGATGAAATTCCCCGGCGTGATCTCGTTGCGGAACGCCTTCCCGATCTGGGCGATGCCGAACGGCACCTTCTGCCGCGTGGACTGCTGGACGTTCAGGAAGTTGACGTAGATCCCCTGCGCCGTTTCCGGGCGCAGGTACACGACCGCCGCGCTGTCCTCCACCGGCCCCATGAACGTCTTGAACATGAGGTTGAACATCCGCGGTTCCGAGAGCGTGCCCTTCATGCCGCACGCCGGGCACTGGGCGTCGGGCGTGCCCGGCGTGCCCTTGATCTTCGGGTCGTCGGCGCGGAAGCGCTTCTTGCAGTTGCGGCAGTCGATGAGCGGGTCGGTGAACCCGGCCACGTGGCCGCTCGCCTCCCACACTTTGGGGTGCATGAGGATCGCCGCGTCCAGCCCCTCGATGTCGTCGCGGGCCCGGACCATGGCGTGCCACCAGCGGTCCTTGATGTTCTTCTTGAGCTCGACCCCGAGCGGGCCGTAGTCCCACACCGAGCCGGTGCCGCCGTAGATCTCGGAGGATTGGAAGATGAAACCGCGCCGCTTGCACAGCGACACGAGTTTTTCCATGACGTCGGGATAGGAGCTCGAAGGCATAAAGCGCGGGAAAGAGCGAGAACCGGGAACGGAAGGCTGAAAGCTCTGAGCTGACAGCCGTGAGCCGTTGGCAACCAACTGCACAAGGGACGGCCCTCGGCGCGTCCGAGGGCTGAACAGCGAAAATTATACTGCTTCCCAGGGACCTGCTCGGCCGGGCTAGCTGTCCAGCTCGGCGCTCAGCTTGGGGGCGGGGGGGACCGGGCGTCCGGTCAGGCGGGCCACGATGCGGTCACCGTGGTACCGCCCGTTCTCGATGAAGACCTTGTTCGCATCATACCCCGCCACGACCACGCCCGCCACGAACACCCCCGGGACAGCCGTTTCCAGCGTCTCCGGGTCGTGCGCCGGGACCCCCGTCTGCCCGTCGATCGGCACCCCGACGTCGCGCAGCAGCGTCAGATTGGGGGCGAAACCCGTCATGACGTAGACCAGCGACGCGGCCACCCGCTCCTCGCCCGCCGGCGTGGTGATCCGCACCGCCGTGGGCTCGATGGCCGCCACGCGCGCGTTCCACCGGGCCGCGATGCTTCCCTCCTTCACGCGGTTTTCGAAGTCCGGCAGCACCCACGGCTTGATCCGCTTGTCGAAGGTCGGCCCGAAGTGCACGAGCGTCACCCGGGCCCCGGAGCGCCAGAGATCCAGCGCCGCCTCGGCCGCCGAGTTGCCGCCCCCCACCACGACGACGTCCTGCTGGAACGCCTCGTGGCCCTCGCGGTAGACGTGCGCCACGTGCGGCAGGTCCTCGCCCGGCACCCCGATCTTGTTCGGCGATCCGAAGTAGCCGGTGGCCACGACCACCGCCCCGGCCCGCGTGACCCGGTCCTCCCCGGCGCGGGTCCGGCTCATCACGCGGAACGCGCCCTTCTCGCCCTCGATCGCCCGCACCTGCTCGTACTGCCGGACCGTGATCCCGAAGTACTCGACCACCGCGCGGTAGTAGGCCAGCGCGTCCCGGCGCGACGGCTTCTCGGCGGCGACCACGAACGGCAGCCCGCCCAGCGACAGCTTCTCGGCCGTGGAGAAGAAGCGGACGTACGTCGGATAGTGCGTGATCGTGCTCGCCACGCTGTGCGCGTCGAGCACGACCGCGCGGAGTCCGGCGCGCATCGCCGAGATCGCCGCCGCGAGGCCGCACGGCCCCGCGCCCACGACCAGCAGATCGACGTCCGGCCGCTCGGTGCTCATCGCTCGCCGCGCCCCGTCACTCGAGCCCGATGATCTGGTCGCGCCGCGTGCCGACGCTGACGTAGCTGACCGGCACGCCGACCGTCTCCTGCAGCCGGTCGAGATAGCGCCGCGCCGCTGCCGGCAGGTCGGCGAGCTTGCGCGCGTCGGTGGTCGACGTCTTCCACCCGTCGAGCCACTCGTACCGCGGCTTCACCTCGTCCAGCGCCGGAAGGTCGGCCGGAAACTCGGTGTGGACCTCGCCCTCGGCCTCGTACCCGGTGCAGATCGCCAGCCGGTCGAAGGTGTCGAGCACGTCGAGCTTGGTCACGGCGAGATCGGTGAGCCCGTTGATGCGCGCCGCGTAGCGGACGACGACGGCGTCGAACCAGCCGCAGCGCCGCGGGCGTCCGGTGGTGGCGCCGAATTCGTTGCCCAGCCGGCGCATCCGCTCCGCATCGTCGGCCTCGAGCTCGGTGGGGAGCGGTCCGTTGCCCACGCGCGTCGTGTACGCCTTCACGACGCCGAGCACGGCGTCGATCAGCATCGGCGGGATGCCGGCGCCCACCGCGGCGCCGCCCGACGTCGTGTTGCTCGACGTCACGAAGGGATACGTGCCGTGGTCCACGTCGAGCAGCGAGCCCTGCGCGCCCTCGAGCAACACGGCGGCGCCGGTCGTGTTCGCGCGGTGGATCACGAGCCCCACGTCCTCGGCCAGCGGCAGGAGCCGCTCGGCCAGCCGGTCGAGCAGCGCCATCGTCTCGTCGCACGTCACGCGCTTGTCGCTCCCGAAGCGCTGGAGCTGCGCGTTGGCGTGGCTCACCCCCTGCTCCACGAGCTGCGCGAGCCGCGCGCGGTGGCGCAGGTCCACGACGCGCACGCCGCGCCGCGCGATCTTGTCCTCGTACGCCGGGCCGATGCCGCGCCCGGTCGTGCCGATCGCCTGGCTGGCGTGGCTCTCCGCGTCCACCAGCTTGTGGTACGGCAGCACGAGGTGCGCGCGGTCGCTCACGTACAGCCGGCCCTCGACGTCCACCCCGTCGCGCACCAGGCCGTCGATCTCGGTGAACAGCGTGTCGGGGTCGAGCACCACGCCGTTGCCGATCGCGCACCGCACGCCGGGGTGCAGGATGCCGCTCGGGATCTGGTGGAGCACGAAGTGCGAGTCGCCGAGGTCCACGGTGTGGCCGGCGTTGGCGCCCCCCTGGTAGCGCACGACCCACTGGGCGCGCTCGGCGAGCACGTCCACGAGCTTGCCTTTGCCTTCGTCACCCCACTGTGCACCCACGACGACGATGGTGCGGCGATCATCCGTGAACATGCGGCCCCTGGAGGTAAGAGCGATACGCAAGAAAAAACGCCCCGGGTTCCCCGGGGCGTTGATTCAATCTACCGCGCGCCCGACTCGTGTCAACGATCGCGTCACGCGAGCACGGCGATCACGATCCACACCGCCATCACCATGCCGAGCGCCACCTTCAACGCCGCCGCCGCCACGCGGCCCAGCAGCGCACCCGTGGCGACGCGCCCCGCGGCGCGGTGCCCGGCGCCCGTGGACAGCTCGCCCACCAGCGCGCCGAGAAACGCGCCGACGAACGCCCCGATCACCGGGCCCACGACCGGCACCGGGACGCCCACGAACGCGCCCACGAGCCCGCCGAGAATGGCGGCCCACCCGGCGCGCCGCGAGCCGCCGTACTTCTTCGTGTAGCGCGCGGCGAGGCCGAACTCGATCAACTCGCCGACGAATGCCAGCACGGCCGTGCCGACGATCGTGGCGATCCCGATCGCCGCGCCCCGCACGACGAGATGGTACACGAGCGCCGCCCCGACCATCAGCCAGGTCCCCGGCAACCCCAGCGGAATCAGCGCCAGCGCGCCGACCAATACGAGAATGAGTATGACGACCGACATCAGACGAGCTCCCGGACCATGGCCTCGAGCACCGCGGCGGCCGGCCCCACGCCGGCCCCCGTGCAATACCCTACGGAATCGCGGGGCGTGTGGATTCGGAGCAGGGTGCCCGCCGTGGCCCGCCCCAGCGTCGCCGAGCGCCACCCCGCCCGGGCCAGCGCCACGCCGTCGGTCAGCACACCCGCCGGGAGCCGGCGCACACGCACCGGGATCCCGGC
>JBJKPA010000127.1:0-9980 GCA_046706905.1 Gemmatimonadaceae bacterium | reverse complement strand
CACCGCCGAGCCCATCGCTCGCGCCGGCGCGCGCGTGGTCGCCATCGAGCTGGACCGCGACGCGGTGCGCGCCTGCGCGATGCGCCTCCCCGCCGGATCGAAGGCGATGGCGGGACGGGTCGAGCACCTCCTGGCCGGGGCGCTTCCGGCGGATCTCGTGCTGCTCAATCCGCCGCGCGCGGGCGTGGCGCCCGAGGTCACGCGCGCCCTCGAGGCGGCGACGCCGCGCCCCGCGGCGGTGATCTACGTGAGCTGCGACCCCGCCACGCTGGCCCGCGACGTCGGCCGGCTGCCCTCCTTCCGCGTGGCGTCGCTCACGGCGTTCGACATGTTCCCGCAGACGGCGCACGTCGAGACCGTATGCGAGCTCCGGCCGGAGGACCAGGCGGCGTGAAGTATTTCGTGACGGTGAACGGCACCGAGCAGGAGGTCACGCTCGACGGTGAGGGAGTGCACGTGGACGGCACGAGCGTGCGCGCCCACCTGGCCGACGTCGAAGGCACCCCGGTGAAGCTGGTCACGATCGGGGACACGGCGCACCGCGTGCTCGTGCGCCGCGGCGACCGCCGCGGCACCTACACGCTCTCCATCGACGGCCACCGGTACGAGGTGGACGCCCTGGACGAGCGGGCGCGGACGATCCGCGAGCTGTCGGGGGCGGCCGCCGCGGCCGCGGGTCCGGCACCGCTCGTGGCGCCCATGCCGGGACTCATCGTCCGCGTGAACGTGAAAGCAGGCGACGTCGTGCAGGCCGGGCAGGGGCTCGTAGTGATGGAGGCGATGAAGATGGAGAACGAGCTGCGCGCCACGGCCGACGGCACGGTGAAGACCGTCGTCGTGGCGGCGGGCACCGCCGTCGAGAAGGGGGCGCTGCTGCTGGAGCTGGAGTAACCCGGTGGAACAGCGGAGGAGACTCGGATGAAACGCGCGATCGGCGGGCTGCTGGCGTTGACGATTACGGCGACGACCCTCGCGGCCCAGGGCGGGCCACCGAGCACCGACATCTACCTCGTGCGGCTGCGCGCCGGCGCGACGATCGGCGACCCGCCGGTGAACCTCACCCACCGCCCCGGCTACGACAATGAGCCGGCGTTCACCCGCGACGGGAAGGCCATCCTCTTCACCTCGATCCACGCGGACGGCCAGGCCGACGTCTACCGGGTGGACCTCGCCACGCGCGCGATCACGCAGCTCACGAAGACCCCGGAGAGCGAGTACTCGCCCACGCCGCTGCCCACGGGCACCGGGTTCAGCGTCGTGCGCGTGGAGATGGACTCTGCGCAGCGCCTCTGGGCGTTCAACGCGCACGGGCAGGCCCCGGTGCTGCTGCTCCCCGACATCGCCCCCGTGGGATACCACGTCTGGCTGAATGACCACACGCTCGCCCTGTTCGTGCTCGGCAACCCGAATTCGCTGGAGATCGCCGACACGCAGACCGGCGAGGGGCATGTCATCGCGCACGACATCGGCCGGTCGCTCCAGCGGGTGCCGGGCGGCCCGCGCTTCTCATTCCTGGAGCGCGACCACGGCGCCTGGTTCCTCGAGACCGCCGATCCGTCGGCACCCGACGGCGGCATCCGGCGCGTGGGTGCGATGCCCAAGGGCGCCGACTACGTCGTGTGGGTCTCGCCCACCGTGGTCCTGACGGCGGCCGGAACCGAGGTCTACCGGACGACGCTCACGAACGGCACCGCCGGCGCGTGGACGCCGATCGCCGATTTCAAGGAAGAGGGGCTCCGTAACCTCTCGCGGCTGGCGCTCAGCCCCGACGGGCGATGGCTCGCCGTGGTGGCCGAGCCGGCCCGTCCCGACCGCTAGCTGGGGAGCGCCCCGCCCGGCGGAGGCGGCACGGGGGCCGCGGGACTTGCCGCCGCCGGCGCCTTCGTTTCCGCGGTGGAGCCGTCCGTCCGCTTCTCCGCGTGGTGCTTGATCTGCTTCCCCTCGGCCAGGAACACCGCGTCCTCGCCGATGTTGGTGGCCAGGTCCGCCACGCGCTCGAGGTTGCGGCTCACGAGGAGCAGCTCCAGCGAGGCGTTGATCGTGCGCGGGTCGGCCATCATGTGGGTGAGCAGGATGCGGAACACCGAGTCGTGGAGCGCGTCCACCGCGTCGTCGGCCTGGCACACGGCGCGTCCCAGCGCCCCGTCCCCGCGCACGAAGGCGGTGAGCGCGTCGCCCAGCATGCGGCGGGCGCGGCGGGCCATGTCGGCGATCTCGGGGTCCGGCGTGATGCGCGAGCGCATCGCGGCCAGCCGGATCGTGCACTGGGCGATGTTCACCGCATGGTCGCCCACGCGCTCGAGGTCGCTGGAGACCTTGATCGTGCTCACGAGGAAGCGCAGATCGCGGGCCATGGGCTGCTGCAACGCGAGCAGTCCGACCGCGCGGTCCTCGACCTCCAGCTCCATGGCGTCCAGCTCCCGGTCGCCCACGAGCACCGCTTCGGCGGCGCTCGTGTCGCGCGACAGGAGCGCGTCCACCGCGAGGTCGACGAGCGCCGTGGCGCTCTCCGACATGTCGAGCAGCCGCTGCTTGAGCTCGGAGAGCTGCTCGTGGAAATGACGATTGGGTACGGCGTCGGTTGGGGTCATCCGAATCTCCCCGTGATGTACGCTTCCGTGCGAGGATCCTCCGGGCTCGTGAACAGCTTGGACGTCTCGCCGTACTCGATCAGCGTGCCGTCCATCATGAACGCCGTGAAGTCGCTGGCGCGCGCGGCCTGCTGCATGTTGTGCGTCACCACGACGAGCGTGCACGTGTTCTTCAGGTCGAACCACAGCTCCTCGATCTTGCCGGTGGACACCGGGTCGAGCGCCGAGCAGGGTTCATCGAGCAGCAGCACTTCCGGCCCGACGGCGAGCGCCCGCGCGATGCACAACCGCTGCTGCTGCCCGCCGGAGAGCCCGAGCCCGGACTGGTTGAGCTTGTCCCGCACCTCGTCCCACAACCCGGCGTTGGTGAGCGCGGTGCGCACGCGGTCGTCCATCTCGGACCGCGGCAGCTTCTCGTACAGGCGGATGCCGAACGCGATGTTCTCGTAGATCGACATCGGGAAGGGCGTCGGTTTCTGGAAGACCATCCCGACCTTCGCCCGCAGCTGGCCGGCGCTCCGGGGCGCGAGGATGTTCTCGCCGTCCAGCAGGACCTCGCCCGTCGCCCGGTGGCGCGGGTACAGGTCGAACATCCGATTGAAGACGCGCAGCAGCGTGGACTTGCCGCAGCCGGAGGGGCCGATGAACGCCGTGACCGCGTTCTGGCGGATCTCGACGTTGACGTCCCGGAGCGCGTGGAACTTGCCGTAGTAGAAGTTCAGATCGTGGGCCGACAGCTTGACGGAGGCCTTGGCCGACGCCGGCGCCTGCTCCGGCGCCGCGGCATGGATCGCCGCCCGCACGTCGATCTTGGGGAACCCCGTGGCGTTCGGTGCGCTCATTTCGGCACCTGGACCTTGCCCAGGAACCAGCGCGCCGCCAGGCTGACCACCAGGACGAACATCACCGCGATGAACGCCGCCGCCCACGCCATTTGCTGCCAGTTGGCGTACGGGCTCATCGCGAAATTCCAGATCAGCACCGGAATGTTGGCGACCGGCTTGAACATGTTGGTCGAGAAGAACTGATTGTTGGTCGCGGTGAACAGCAGGGGCGCCGTCTCGCCGCTGATACGCGCCAACCCGATCAGGATGCCGGTCAGGATCCCGGCCCGCGCCGCCTTCCACGTTACCTTCGTAATCACGACCCATTTCGGGGCTCCCAGTGCGATGGCGGCCTCGCGCATATCGCTGCCAACCAGTCCCAGCATCTCGTCGGTGGTGCGCACGATGATCGGGATCATCAGCACGGCCAGGGCCACGCTCCCGGCGAAGCCCGAGAACTGCCCCAGCGGCGCAACCACCACGGCGTACGCGAACAATCCGATCTCGATCGACGGCGCGCTGAGCATGATGTCGTTGATGAAGCGCACCGTGTTGGCAATCCGGCTCTGAAAACCATACTCGGCCAGCCAGGTACCCGCCAGCACGCCGATGGGCACGCCGAGCAGCAGCGACCACGCCATCAGCAGCAGGCTGCCCACGAACGCGTTGCGCATGCCGTACGAATCGGTGCCCGGCGGCGGGGTGTCCTTCGTGAACAGCGCCCAGTGCATCCCGCCGAGGCCGAACTTCAGCGTCGAGTACAGGATCCAGAGCAGGAAGAACACACCGATGACCGTGGCGAAGGCCATCAGGACCTTGGTCACGAGGTCGAGCGCCTGGCGCCGGAGGACCACGCCCGTCATGCGCGCGCTCCTTCGTGCCGCCCGAGATGCCGGATCAACAGCACGGCGAGGAATCGCACGACCAGCGTGATGGCGATCAGGACCAGGCCCAGGTAGATCAACGACGACGTATACAGCGGCGTCGTCGCTTCGATGAATTCGTTCGCCAGCACGGACGGGATGGTCGCCGCGGGCATCAACAGGCTCGACGAGAGCTGGTTCGCGTTCCCGATCATGAACGTCACGGCCATCGTCTCGCCCAACGCGCGCCCGAGTCCGAGGAACACGCCGCCGATGATCGCCGAGCGCGAGTACGGCAGGATGATCTTCGCGGCCACCTCCCAGGTGGTCGCGCCCATTGCGTACGCCGATTCGCGCAGCGACGACGGGACCGTCAGGAACACGTCCCGCATGATCGACGACGCGTACGGCACGACCATGATGGCCAGCACGATGCCCGCCGCGAGCATCCCGATCCCGACCGGCGGCCCCTGGAAGAGCGCCCCCACGACCGGAATCTTCCCCAGGGTGCTGCTGAGCCACGGTTCGACGTCGGCGAACACGGGAGCGAACACGACCAGGCCCCACAGGCCGTACACGATGCTCGGAATGGCCGCCAGCAGCTCGATGGCGGCCGCGATCGGCTTCTTGATCCAGCTCGGCGCGATCTCGGCGATGAACACCGCGATCCCGAAGCTGATCGGCACGGCGAAGATCATCGCGATCGCCGAGCAGACCAGCGTCCCGATCACGAACGGGAAGGCCCCGAATTCCTGGCTGACCGGGTTCCACGCGCTCGACTTCAGGAATCCCCAGATGCCGAACGTGTGGATCGCCAGGCGGCTGTCGTACGCGATCGCGAAGACGGTCGCGAACAGGGTGGCCGCGGCAATGGCCGCCGCGACGATGGCGGCGTTGCGGAAGAGCCAGTCTCCCGACAAACGCCACGGCGTCGCGGCGGCCTCCGGTTCATCGGCCGCCGGGGGCATGCCGGCGGGGAGTGTCACCTCCGAGCCGGTCATGCCCCCCTCCGTTCTCTGCGCTTCAATCCTTGCAGCCAGTTAGATGGTATAGCCAAGCCTTTCCTTCCAGTAGGCCCGGATCGACGCGATGGTGCTCGGCGGCAGCGGACCGAAGGCGATCGACTCCGCCATGGTCTGCCCGTGCTCGAAGCCCCACATGAAGAACTTCATCACCTGCTGGTTGTTGGCCTTGTCTGCGCCCACGCGCAGGATCTGCCAGGTGCAGCCCGAAATCGGCCAGGTGTCCGGACCGGGCTGATCCGTCAGAATCACGAAGAAATCATGCGCGTGCTTCCAGTCCACGTGTCCCGAAGCGTCCTGGAAGCCCTTCAGGCTGGGGCTCACCGTCTTGCCGTCCTGGTTGATCATCCGCGCATAATCCAGATGGCTCTCCAGGATGTAGGCGTACTCGACGTAGCCGATGGACCCCTTGATGCGCTGCACGTACGAGGCGACCCCCTCGTTCCCCTTGCCGCCCACGCCGGTCGGCCAGGCGATCGAGGTGTTGGCGCGGATCTTCTGCGCCCACTCGGGGCTCACCTTCGACAGGTAATTTGCGAAGGTGAAGGTCGTTCCGGAACCGTCGGACCGGTGCACCACCGTGATCGCCATGTCGGGCAGCTTGACGCCCGGGTTCAGCTTCGCGATCGCCGGATCGTTCCACTTGGTGATCTTGGCCATGTAGATGTCGGCCACCACCGGGCCGCTCAGCACCAGCTCGCCGGCCTTGATCCCCGGGAGGTTGTACACGAGATCCTCGCCCGCCACCGCCGTGGGGAACTGGATGAGGCCCGCGGCCTTCAGGTCTTCCGGCTTGAGCGGCATGTCGCTGGCACCGAACTCCACCGTGCCTGCCTTGATCTGGGCGATCCCGCCGCCGGACCCGATGGGCTGATAGTTGACCTTGATTCCGGTCTGCGTCTGATACGTGGCCGCCCACTTGGCAACCAACGGGTAGACCCAGGTGCTTCCGGCGCCGGACAGACTCTGCGCAGCTGCAATGCCAGGGAACGTGGCGGCGGCCAGCAGGGCCGCCGCAGTGGTACGAACGAAGCGATACATGAGGCGAGGCTCCGTGGGTTGGTGTGGAGACTGTATGAAAGTCGGTTCGGGCAACGCGGCCATTACCTACGTGTAACGGCTGGATGACGGTCCCGCGACGTTTCCATGACCGACCCGGAATCCGCCTCGGCCCCGACCAGCGGGCGGCGTCCCCGGCCATGGCCGCATCAACGACGCGCCCGGGCGGGTAGCCCGGGCGCGCGAGTCCTTCCATTCCGTGCTGTCGTCCGTCAGAAGCCCATCACGAAGTGGAAGAAGAAGGCCTTCATGTCGGTCGTGTCACCGTCGTGACCTTCGTTGTCCTGATAGTCGGCGTAGACCGTGACCTTGCTGCTGATGTCGTAGCCGATGCCGCCGATCAGGTAATACCGGTATCCGGGCAGATTGCTGTCGGCCTTGTAATGGTCGGCGCGCAGGACGAGCGACCACGGATCGGTCTTGGTGTTGTTGATGAACGCCAGCGGGCGCGCGATTACGAACCCGGAATACACCACGCCGGTCGTGGTGGTGACGTTCGGGCTGGTCGTCGTGTTGGACCCGTTGGTGCGGGTGTCGTACTCACCGACCACCGTGAGGCGGGGATCCTTGATCCCGACGTGGATGCCCCAGAGGTCGTGCTGGAGGCCGGCCAACGCGGTCGGATCGTACGTGCTGGCCACGAGGCCCTTCTGGTAGTAGGGGCTGATCTGGAGGCCCTTGAAGTACCCGGCGTCGCTGGTCGAGGCCAGCGGAGTCCAGCTGAAGCGCACGTTGACGTTCTTGAAGTGGTCCGTCTCGGCGGAGCCGTACCCGGTACCGTTGTACACGCCGCCGTAGAACTGGCCCATCTTGCTCGGCAGGTTGTAGATCACCGTGGCACCGAGGTCCGAGGACGGGACGAAGCTCAGGTAGTCGATCGGCGTATTGGTGATGCCGCGCTGCCAGAAGCTTTCCATCATGTCGATTTCCGGCGTCTGCTCCAGTCCGAAGCGGAAGTGCAGCGAGGCCGGATCCTTCCCGGTGTCCTTCCAGGCCGACCACTCCATGAACGCGTACTTGATGCGGGCGAACCAGCCGTTGTAGTTCGTGGCGGAGCTGTTCAGGACGTCGGTCGTGACGCGCACCGTCACGTTGTCCCCCGCCGGCATGATGAAGTTCAGGTAGGCCCGGGTCAGGTCGAACTTGTTCATGGCCCGCTGGGCCTTGGTGCCGCCGTTCTGCCAGTCGGCGTAGACGACACCCGAGAACTTGAGCGGCGTGCCGGACGCCTCCTGGGCGGCTAGGCTCGTCGCCCCGAGTACGGCGAAGAGGCCCGCGGTGGCCAGACGTGAGAGAGTACGCATGTGGGCTCGCAGAGGAAGAGGTGAGGGTGGTTCGGAGTCGGCTTTCCGGGTGAAAGCGACTCCGCCGGTACGCCGCAAAGCGTAGGGGGAGCCTGTCACGAAGCCCATCGGGGTTCGTAACGGCCGGGTAAACTCCCCCCTGACACGCCGCTCCGTCCTTCCCCGACAGGCGTTCATTGACGACCCGCGGCCCCGGCGCTACGCTGGCCCCGTCACGACACGTCCGCTTCGGTCCCGCGCCCGTTCCACCCCCTGGAGGCCCCGCATGGGTGTCATCGCCGAGCTCCGCCAGCTCGACCGCCAACAGCGTGCCGCGTTCGTCGCCAGCTTCCTCGGCTGGACCCTCGACGCGTTCGACTTCTTCCTGATGGTCTTCATCCTGCGCGCCGTCGCGCAGGAGTTCGGCACCGACGTCACCAAGGTGACGATCGCGGTGACCCTCACCCTGGCCATGCGCCCCCTGGGCGCCCTGGTCTTCGGGCTCCTGGCCGACAAGTTCGGCCGCCGCCCGATCCTGATGATCGACATCCTGCTGTTCAGCATCCTCGAGCTGGCGTCGGCGTTCGCCCCCACGCTGCTCGTGCTGATCGTGCTCCGCGCCGCGTTCGGGTTCGCGATGGGTGGGGAGTGGGGGATCGGCGCGTCGCTCGTCATGGAGTCGATCCCCGCGAAGTCGCGCGGCATCGTCTCCGGCATCCTGCAGGAAGGCTACGCCTTCGGCTACCTGCTCGCCGCGGTGACGTACGGCCTGCTCTTCGACCACATCGGCTGGCGCGGGATGTTCATGGTCGGCGTGATCCCGGCCCTGCTCGTGATGTACATCCGGCAGAGCGTCGAGGAGTCGCCGGTGTGGAAGGGGCTGCGCGAGCGCCCCAAGGTGAGCCTCTGGCAGTCGGTCCGGCACAATTGGAAGCTCTTTCTGTACGTCGTCCTCCTGATGACGGCGTTCAACTTCTTCAGCCATGGCACGCAGGACCTCTATCCCACGTTCCTCCAGGCCCAGCACCACTTCTCGACGACCACGGTCAGCATGCTGGCCATCGTCGCCAATCTGGGGGCCATCGCCGGGGGGATCTTCTTCGGCTCCATGTCGGAGCGCATCGGGCGGCGGACGGCGATCGTCCTGGCCGCGCTGTTCGGGCTGCTCATGATCCCGCTCTGGAGCATGGCCTCCGGGCCGATCGTGCTGGCCATTGGGGCGTTCTTCATGCAGGTGTCGGTGCAGGGGGCCTGGGGGGTGATCCCGGCCCACCTCAACGAGCTGTCGCCCAACGAGGTGCGGGGGACCTTCCCGGGTTTCGCCTACCAGCTCGGGAACTTCATCGCCTCGGGGAACGCCACGTACCAGGCCATGATCGCCGAGCGGCGGGGGGGGAATTACGGCTTCGCGCTGGCCGTCGTGGGGGCGATCATGGCGATCCTGATCGCCTTCCTGACAGCAGTGGGCCCGGAGGCCCGGGGGGTGGTGTTCGAGCAGGGGGTGGGGGACGTCCCGGGCGAGTGACGCCGCGGTTTCGGCCGGTCGTGCGTTGACACCCGCTAAGTGCTTACGTAGCTTAGAGGTCTGTCTAAAACGCCCTCTGGGCGGCCGAGACCCGGGTTGCAGCCCGCACCGGTGAGGCGCAGGACCCACACGCACGTCAGGACCGAAGGACATGAAGACGTTCAGCGCCACCCCGCGCGACATCGAGCAGCGGTGGTATATCGTGGATGCCGAGGGGGTCGTGCTCGGACGCCTGGCGTCCGAAGTCGCCAAGGTGATCCGCGGCAAGCACAAGCCGATCTTCACCCCGCACATGGACACCGGTGACAACGTCATCGTGATCAACGCGGCAAAGGTGAAGCTCACCGGCCGGAAGGCCGAGCAGAAGACCTACTTCACGCACACCGGCTACATGGGCCACGAGCGGCACACGCCGCTGGCGACCGTGCTGGCCAAACACCCCGAGCGCGTGATCGAGAAGGCGGTCCACGGCATGCTGCCGAAGACCGCCCTCGGCCGGCAGGTGCTGCGGCGCAAGCTGCGCGTCTACGCCGGCACCGAGCATCCGCACGCGGCGCAGCAGCCGACGCCGATCACGATCACGCCGAAGGGGGCCAAGTAAGATGGCCGACACGACCACGGTGCACGCGATCGGCCGCCGCAAGGAAGCGGTGTGCCGCGTCTATCTGAAGCCCGGTTCGGGCAAATGGGACGTCAACGGGCGCACGCTCGGCGACTACTTCCCGCGGCCGACGCTGGTGTCGGCCATCCAGCAGCCGTTCACGGCGACCGACACCCTCGGCCGCTATGACGTCAAGGCGAGCTGCGAAGGGG
>JBJKPA010000126.1:0-7902 GCA_046706905.1 Gemmatimonadaceae bacterium | reverse complement strand
TCGCGGTGCACCACGCCGTGGGCGTGCGCGTGGGCCAGCGCCCACGCCACCTCCTGCGTGACGCGCATGAGCTCGGCGGCGGGGAGCGGCCCGGCCCGGCGCACGCGGGTGCCCAGCGTCTCGCCGTCCACGTAGGTCATGACGAAGAACACGAGGTCCCCGTGCTCCTCGACGGCGTGGATGGGCACGATGTTCGGGTGCGAGAGCCGCGCCGCGGTGCGCGCCTCGTGCAGGAAGAGCTCGCGCAGCTCCACGCGATGGGCGAGGTCGGGCGGGAGGAGCTTGATCGCGACGAGGCGGTCGAGCGCGACGTCGCGGGCCAGGAAGACCACGCCCATGCCGCCGCGCCCGAGCTCGCGCTCGAGCGAGTACCGGCCCTTCACGACGTTCTGCAGGGCCAGGAATTCGGGGGACGAGTCGGGGCGGGGAGTGGGAGGCATATGGCTCTGGAATGCCCTACGCGCGTTGCGGAAGGGAAGATTCGGGGGTCATAGATCGGAGCGGGCGGCCGCCCGCGCGATCCTTCCACCCATCGGAGAACGGTACATCGTGTCACGGCAACGGGTAGTCGGCGCGTTCGGCATCGCCATGGCCCTCATCGTGGCCGCGGCGCCGGCCGCGGGGGCGCAGCGCTTCCGGCGGCCGCCTGCCGACGCGGCGTGCGACGCCGGGATTCCGGCCATCACTGCGGGGTACGGCGCCAACGGCCCGTACGCGATGGACGAGGAGTCCACGCCGAATCCGGCGATGCGCCAACCCGTGGAGGTGTTCTTCCCGCGGGGCGCGGCGGGGCGGGTGCCGGTGATCTTCTTCTCGCACGGCTTCGGACCCGGGGTGTGGCAGGCGTACCGGGATCTGATCACGCATCTGGTGAGCCGCGGGTACGCGGTGGTGTACTCCAGCTATCCGGTGCTCAACGCGACGATGGACGAGCGGTACGGCGACCTGTGGGCGGGGTTCGCGGCGGCCGCCTCGCATTTCGCCGGCCGGCTGGACCTGACGCGGGTGGGGTTCGTGGGGCACTCGTTCGGCGGCGGTGCGACGCCGGCGATGGCGGCGCACGGCGTACTCGAACACGGCTGGGGCTCGGCGGGCGCGTTCGCCGCCGAGCTGGCGCCCTGGTACTCATATCAGATCACCAATGAACGTCTGGCGGCGCTGGCCGCGCGGGTGACGACGCTGGTCGAGGTCTACGACCGCGACGTGACGAACGATCCGCGGATGGCGATCGACCTGTACGCGCACGCGGCGTCCGGAACCCGGTACTTCTTCTCCGTCGCCTCGGCCGACGTGCAGGGATGCCAGCTCACCGCCGACCACTCGACGCCCGGACGAAATCCTTCGCTGGTCCAGAAGCAGTACGGCGTGTTCCGTCCGCTGGACGCGCTGGCCGACGCCGTGTTCGACCACTCGGCGGCGGCGCGGGATTCGCTGGGGCGGATGGGCCGCCCGGCGCCGGCGGGGGCGTACCAGCCGTTGCGCGAGGAGACCGACCCGGCGCCGGCCGACGCGGGGCGGCGCTATCAGTGGCCGTGGATCAACTCGCGTAATCCACGCGTCAACCATTGAGCGGGGGTGTCGGCAATTCCCTGTTGCGCCCGATCGCCCGCCGTCCAATTGTTCACGGCGGGGGTCATCCACACTCACGTCGAGGAGGCGCCGGCATGACCACAACCCATCCCACGGGTCCCTTCTGCCAGAGCTGCGGCATGCCGCTCGCCGAGCCGAGCGATTTCGGCGTCGGCACCGACGGTATCCGCGTGAACGATTACTGCGCGTTCTGCTACGCCGACGGCGCGTTCACGAACCCCGCGATGACGATGGCCGAGATGACGGACATCTGCGTGGGCGCGCTGGTCAAGCAGGGCATGCCCGACGCGAACGCGCGCGAGCTGATGGCCAAGACGCTGCCGACGCTCAAGCGGTGGCGCACGTCCGCGGGGGCCGGCGCCGGCCGATAGCCGGCACCGGTCCCGCGGCGCGGGTCAGGGCACGATCCCGCAGACCTGCCCCGGCGCGCACTTCGGATTGACCGGCGGCAGCCCCAGCTTCTTGGCCTGGGCGTTGAACGCCGCCAGATCGGTGGCCCACACTCTGGCCAGCGCGTCGGTCTGCACCTTGAGCTTGCCGCTCAAGTAGTTGAAGATGGGCTCGGCGTTGCCGATCGGCCGGCCGTCGCCGCGGTCCACCGTGCTGAGCAGGGTCCCGATGCGGTTGTTGATCTTGATCGGGAAGTTGAGCGGATCCTGCCCGCTCTGGTTCTTCACCTGGTAGATGTTGGCCTCGATCGCGCCGGCGTGGTCGTCGAGCTCATCGCCGAGCCGCTTGAGCGTGGCGTCGTCGGACTTCTTCAGGCGGTCGTCCACCTGCGACTTGACGTTGCGCACGTCGATCACGGCCTCGTTCGCTTCGCTGAGCTTGTTGCGGATCCGGATCGCCAGGGCGAACTGCGCCCGGAGGTCGGCGTCGGTGACGTGAGTGAACAGCGGATTGCGCTTCACCGTGACGGGCTGCGAGTAGGTGCGGCCGTCCACGATGAGGCGCGCGGTGTAGCGGCCCGGGGGGGCGGCGGGGCCCTGGGTGGTGGCGCCCCAGAGGATCATGCCGGGGAAGGTCTTGGCGCCCTCGTAGCGCAGGTCCCAGGTGAAGTGGTCGATGCCCGCCGTCTTGGGCGGCGAGGCGGGACCGCCGCCGAACCGGCCGAAGCCGCCGCGCCCGCGTCCGCGGCCGCCGTTGGCGGTGTCTGGCTTGTACGTGCGGATCACGTGGCCCGCGGCGTCGAGGATGTCGAGGTTCACCTGCTGCGCCGGGTGCCTGAGCCAGTAGGTGAGCGTGGCGCCGTCGGTGGAGCGGATGGCGGGCGGCGGCGCGAACAGATAGGCGTCGGCCGACGCGACCTGCGCCGAGTACTGCTCGAGCGGGACGATGTTGTCGAGCACGTAGAAGCCGCGCCCCATCGTCGAGATCAGCAGGTCGTGGCGCCAGACGATTAGGTCCGACACCGGCAGGTCGGGGAGGTTGAGCGAGAGCGACGACCAGTGGTCGCCGTCGTCGTACGAGATGTAGACGCCGTGCTGCGTGCCGGCGAAGAGCAGGCCGCGGCGGCTCGGATCCTCGCGCACGACGTGCACGTAGTCCTGGGGGCCGATGCCGTCGACGATCTTGGTCCACGTCTTGCCGTAGTCGTGCGTGCGGAAGATGTAGGGCGCCTTGTCGTCGAGCAGCGGGCGCTTCACGGCGACGTACGCCGCGCCGCCGTCGAACGCCGAGGCGTCGATCTGGCTCACGCGGCCGAAGTCGGGCATGTCCTTGGGCGTGACGTTGGTCCAGTGCTTGCCGCCGTCGCGCGTGATGTAGATGAGGCCGTCGTCGGAGCCGGTCCAGATGACGTTGACGTCCTTCTTGGAGGGCCCGATGGCGAAGATCGTGGCGTACACCTCGGGGGCGTTCATGTCGTGCGTGATCGGGCCGCCCGAGGGGCCCATCGTGGCCGGATCGTGCCGCGTGAGGTCGGGGCTGATCCGGGTCCAGGTCTGGCCGGCGTCGGTGGTCTTCCAGAGGTGCTGCGAGCTGGTGAACAGCAGGTGCGGATCCACCGGCGAGAAGATGATCGGGTAGGTCCACTGCCACCGCTCGACGAGGGCGCTGGAGGGCTCGCCGGAGAACATGAGCGGATACGGATTGACCTCGCGCGCGAGGCCGGTGCGGCGGTTGAGCCGCTCCATGAATCCGCCGTTGTTGGAGCCGGAGAAGAAGATGTCGGGGTCGAGCGGATCGGGGGCGATGTAGCCCGGCTCGGCACCGCCCGGGCTGAACGTCTGGACCGCCTCGCCGCCGCGGCCGCCGCGTCCGAACCCGCGGCCGAAGCCGCGCTCGAGGCCGGTGGTGCTCGGCACGCAGATCGTGCCGTCGTCCTGCTGGGCGCCGCAGACGTCGTACGGGTAGTTGACCGTGGCGGCGACGTGATAGAGCTGCGCGGTGGAGTAGGTCTCGGGGGTCCAGTGCTCGCCGCCGTCGGTGGTCACCGCGGCGCCGCCGTCGTTGCCGACCACCATGTGCTTCCCGTTCTCGGGATCGATCCACAGGTCGTGGAAGTCGCCGTGCGTGCCGCGCAGCGTGGTGAGCGTCTTGCCGCCGTCGGTGGACTTGAACAGGCTCGTGTTCTGCATGTAGATGAGGTTCTCGTCCGTCGGATCGGCGTAGACGTGCGTGTAGTAGAAGGCGCGCTGCCGGATGTCGTGGCTGTCGTTGACCATCGTCCAGGTGGCGCCGGCGTCGTCGGAGCGGTAGAGGCCGCCGTCGGCGTTCTCGACCAGCGCGTACACGCGGTTGGAGTTGGCCGGCGAGACGGCGATGCCGATCTTGCCGTCGATGCCCGACGGGAGGCCGGGGTTGTGCGTGATCTCGGTCCAGGTGTCGCCGCCGTCGGTGGACTTGAAGAGTCCGGAGCCCGGGCCGCCGGACGACGCCGTGTACTCCTTGCGGTAGGCCTGCCAGAGCGCGGCGTAGACGACCTTCGGGTTGTTGCGGTCGATCTCGACGTCGATGGCGCCGGTGCTGTCGTCGCGGAACAGGACCCGCTTCCAGGTCACGCCGCCGTCGGTGCTCTTGTACACGCCGCGGTCGGGGCTGCCCACGGCGTACTTGCCGAACACGGCGGCGAACACGGTGTTGGCGTCGGTGGGATCGATGCGGACCTTGCAGATCGCGTCGGTGTTCTCGAAGCCGACGTGGGTCCAGGTCTTGCCGGCGTCGGTGGAGCGGTACATGCCGTCGCCGGGCATGATGTTGCCCCGGATCTCGCACTCGCCGGTGCCGATGATGACCTCGTTGGGGTTGGTCTCCGAGACGCCGACGGCGCCCACCGAGGCGCTGGTGATCTTGCCGTCGGTGATCGGCGCCCACTTGTCGCCGCCGTCGGTGGTCTTCCAGAGCCCGCCGCCGGTGGCGCCGAAGTAGGCGACCTCGGGCTGGCCGCGCACGCCGGAGACGGCGATCGAGCGCCCGCCGCGCTCGGGGCCGATGTTCCGCCATTTGAAGGTGTCGAGGATGGCGGTGTCCACGGGCGCGGGCGCCGCGTGGATCGCGGGGGTGGCCGCCGGGCGCGGACGGGGCGTGGGGCGGCTTCCCGCGACGGCGAACGCGGCCGGCAGGGCCGAAAGGCTAAGGAAGTGTATGAAGCGGGGCATTTGGGGTTCCTGACGGAGGGGTGTTCTGGGCTAACTTCTGAATTACGCGCGCGGGGCAAGGGATTGTCCAGAGCGTCCCGCGGCGCGCCCGGGGTTGGTCCGGGCCCCTCTTTCGTGCCATGTTGAACGTGCCATGACCCTTCCCTTCGATGGACCCGGTCGCCGGGGGATGCCGCCGATGCGGCGCGAGCTGCGACGCCTGATCCTGGTCGTCGCGGCGTTCGTCTTCGTCGTGATGTTCGTGGTTCCGTGGCTGGCCACCTTCGCCACCGACTGGCTCTGGTTCCGCCAGGTGGGCTTCACCTCGGTGTACTTCACGTCGCTCGGCTGGCGGGTGGCGCTGTTCGTGATCGGGGCGCTGGTGTCGTACGCGATCCTGGGCGGGAACGTGCGCCTGGCCACGGGCAAGCCCGGCAAGACGCCGGCGCTGTTCATCCAGCGGCCCAATCAGCCGCCGCTGGACGTCACCGTGGCGGTGCCGCGGATGCTGCGCCTGGGCGCGCTGCTGGTGTCGTTCATCGTGGCCGTGTCGCTGTCGGCCCTGTGGATGACGTTCGTGCAGGCGCTGCACGGCGCGATGCTGGGCAAGACCGACCCGCTGTTCGGGCGGGACATCGGGTTCTACCTGTTCCAGCTGCCGGCGATCTCGGTGGCGCTGGGCGTGCTGATCGGGCTGGTCGTGCTGTCGCTGGCCGCGGTGCTGATGGTCTACGTGATGCGCGGCGAGCTGCCGCTGGCCGGGCGGCACACGGTGGCGAACCCGCGGGCCGAGCGGCACGTGGGCACGCTGCTCGCGGTGCTGTTCCTGCTCACGGCGGTGCGGCTCTGGATCGTGCGCTCGGCGGAGTTGTTGTATTCGACCACGGGCCCGCTGGCCGGCGCGAGCTACACCGACGTGCACGTGATGCTGCCGGGGATCCGGCTGTCGGCCATCGTGGCGGTGATCGGGGCGGGGCTGGTGGTGTGGGGGGCGGCGCGCGGCAAGCTGCTGCGCTGGGGGCTGATCGCGCTGGGGGCGTACGCCGCGGTGGGGCTGGTGGCGCGGGGGGTCGTGCCCTACATGGTGCAGAAGCTGGTGGTGCTGCCCAACGAGCTGACGAAGGAGACGCCGTACCTGCGCGACCACATCGTGGCGACGCGCGCGGCGTGGGGGATCTCCAACGTGCAGACGCGGTCGCTGAGCGGCGAGGCGACGCTGACGATGGCCGACATCAAGGCCAACGCGCCGACGATCAACAACGTGCGGCTCTGGGAGCGGGACCTGCTGCAGCAGACGTTCAAGCAGTTGCAGGAGATCCGGACGTACTACGACTTCGTGTCGGTGAACGACGACCGGTACACGATCAACGGCGACTACCGGCAGGTGCACCTCTCGGCGCGCGAGCTGAACACGTCGTCGCTGCCCACGCAGACGTTCATCAACGACCGGTTGACGTTCACGCACGGGATGGGCGTGACGATGGCGCCGGTGAACCAGGTGACGAGCGAGGGGCTGCCGGTGCTGTTCATCAAGGACCTGCCGCCGACGTCCACGGTGGGGTTCGACCTGAAGCGGCCGGAGCTGTACTACGGGCAGCTCACGGACAGCTACGTGTTCGTGCACACGGCGCAGAAGGAGTTCGACTATCCGTCGGGCGACAGCGACGTGTACACGTCGTACGCGGGCACGGGCGGGGTGCCGGTGGGCACGTTCTGGCGCCGCGCGCTGTACGCCTGGGAGTTCGGGTCGGCCAAGATCCTGTTCTCGACCGACATCACGAGCGGCGCGCGGCTCATGTACCACCGGAACATCATGGACCGCGCCACGACGGCGCTCCCGTTCCTGCAGTTCGATCCCGAGCCGTACATCGTGGTCACCGATTCGGGCGGGCTGGAATGGGTGCTCGACGGCTACACGACGAGCGACGGGTATCCGTACTCGGAGCCGGTGGGCGACAACAATTACATGCGCAACAGCGTGAAGGTGACGATCAACGCCTACAACGGCGCGATCACCGCCTACGCGATGGATCCCAACGACCCGGTGCTGCGCACGTACGAGGCGATCTTCCCGCACATCTTCAAGCCGCTGTCGGACATGCCGGCCGACATCCGGCGGCACCTGCGCTATCCGGGGCGGCTGTTCCGCATCCAGGCGACGCTCGAGGCCACGTACCACATGGACGAGCCCGACGCGTTCTACCACCGCGAGGACCAGTGGCAGATCCCGTCGCCCAGCGACCCGAGCGGGAACGCGGTGCCGTTCATGCGGCACATCATCATGCGGCTGCCGGGCCAGAAGCACGAGGAGTTCATCTACATGACGCCGTTCACGCCGCGGGGCAAGGACAACCTGGCGGCGTGGATGGTGGCGCGGATGGACGGCGACCACTACGGGCAGCTCATGGTGTACCAGTTCCCGAAGCAGAGCCTGGTGTACGGGCCCAAGCAGATCGTGAACCGGATCAACCAGGACACCGACATCTCGCGGCAGATCACGCTGTGGGACCAGCGCGGCTCGCAGGTCATCCGCGGCGAGCTGCTGGTGATTCCGATCGAGGAGTCGCTGATCTACGTGCAGCCGCTCTTCCTGCGGGCGTCGGGGGGCTCGATCCCCGAGCTGAAGCGCGTGGTGGTGGCGAGCGGCAACCGGGTGACGATGGGGGAGACGCTCGACCAGGCGCTCGAGGCGATGTTCGGCAAGGGCGCGAAGGCGCCGGCGGCGGGCGCGGAG
>JBJKPA010000125.1:0-4240 GCA_046706905.1 Gemmatimonadaceae bacterium | reverse complement strand
GGTGGGGATGGCGAGCAACGCGGACGACGTGGCGCGGCTGGCCGCGGTCGTGGCGGGGTTCGCCGACGCCGCGGCGGCGCCCGCGCGCTAGGGCTGCTGCTCGAGCGCCTCGGCGTAACGCGGATTCGGGACCAGCTCGCCCTCGACGAGCACCTCGCGGTCCCAGGGCAGGATCACGGTGCTCCGCGTCGCGATGGCGTGGAAGTCGGGCGCGTACTCGCCGGTCTTGAAGGCGACGGCCGTCTTCACTTCGGACGCGCCCCCGTTGACGACCGCCGAGACCGCCATGCGCATGGTCTCGCCGGAGTTGCAGGTCTCGTCCACGAGCAGTACGCGGCGACCGCGCACCTCGGGGGGCGCCTGGCCGAACACCGCCGGCGTGGCCCGCACGTGGTCGGCGCGATGGCGCCGGCTGACGAGGATGGAGTGGAATTCGCGATCGAGAATGGCGGCGATCACGGCCCCCGGCACGACCCCGGCGTTGGCGATGCCGACCACGACCTCGGGATCGTAGGCGCGGGCCACCTTGAGGGCGAGGCTCCGCGACAGCTCACCGAACAGCGGCCACTCGACGTTGAAGACCCCGAGCGAGGGTTCGACACTGGTGCGGCGCGGGGTCATGGGGGCCTCCTGGACGGTGAGCGGACCTCGAATTGGGAAGGTACTTGCGAATGCCCGGTGCTGGAAGCGCTTGCGCTCCGGGGGGTTCGCCGTTGCTCCGGGTGGGGCGACTCGGTAGGTTAGCGTCGGACGACGCACATCGGCGTGCGCCCGACGTGAGTCCCTCATCGCCCATCCCGATCGCCGAATGTCCTGGTGGAGCCGCCTCTTCGGCGGCAAGTCCAAATCCGACCTCAAGCCACAGCGCCTCGACTATCTGAATGAGGCGTTGGCGCTGGAGCGTCAGGGGGATTACGACGCGGCGCTGACGTCGTACCGGCTCGCGTTGCGCGACCACCCGAACGACCCGAAGATTCTCCAAAACATGGCGATCGCGTACTCGCGCACGTCGCGCCTGGACGAGGCCATCCGCTGCTACCGGCGCGCGTTGGAGTTGGCGCCCGAGCTCGCCGGCGCGCACTACGGGCTCGCGTTCCTGCTCCTCAAGCGCGAGGACCGCGCGGGCGCGATGCAGCATCTCGACGCCTTCCTGTCCCAGGCCCCAGGCGGGGGCGACACGGAGCGCTGGATCGAGCACGCCCGCCGTACCCTCGCCGAGCTGCGGTCGCAGCCCGACGCTTCGCCCTCCTCCACCCTCGACGCCGAGCCCTAGGTGAAGCGCATCCTGGCCGTGGTGAGTCAGAAGGGAGGCGTGGGCAAGACGACGACGGCGATCAACGTCGCCGCCGCGCTGGCCGGCCGCGGCGTGAAGACATTGCTCGTGGACATGGATCCCCAGGGGTCGGTGCGGTTCGGCGTGGGCCTCCAGGGGCCGTCGGTGGGGGCCGGGATCGGCGACTACCTGACCGGGGCCAGCGAGCTGAAGGACATCGTGCGGAGCACCGCCCTGCCCTTCCTGCGCGTGCTGCTCGCCGGCTCGGTGGCCGACACCGGGGACCACGCGGCCTACCAGGCGCTGGTCGCCACCTCGGCGCGGCTGGGCGAGCTGCTCACGCGGGCGCGCGACCGCGGCTACCTGGTGGTCGTGGACACCCCGCCGGGCCTCGGCCCGGTGGTGCACCGGGTGCTCGGCGTGGCCGACCGGGTCGTGGTGCCGCTCCAGTGCGAACCGCTGGCGCTGCAGACCACGTCGCAGATGCTCAAGGGCATCCGCACCGCGGTGGCCGAGCATCCATCGCTCAAGCTGGAAGGGATCGTGCTGACGATGTTCGAGGAACAGAGCGCGCTGTCGCGGCGTATTGCGGACTATGTGCGGCAACAACTCCCCAAGGATCTCGTGTTCGACGTGATGATCCCGCGCACGGCGGCCACGGTCGAGGCGTTCGCCGCGGGCCAGCCGGTGGTGCTGCGCACGCCCGACGACGCGGCCGCGCAGGCGTACGGGGCGCTGGCCGAAGTGCTGCAGAAACGGATGGTCCGATGAAACGCGGGGTGTTCGCGGCCGCCGCCGCGGTGGCCGCGGTGACGTTCGCGTGCCGGGCCATTCCGGCGCCCGACAACGGGGTGCTGTCGGTGTCCGAGGTGCAGCTGCCCTCGCCGGCGGTGGTCGTCGGCGACACGATGCGCGACAGCACGGGAGCGGTGGCGCCGCTGCGCATGTACGCGTTCGGCGTCGGCGGCGCCGCGGATACGATCGCCAACGTCACGCCGCAATTCCTGGTGATGGATCCCGGGGCGCACCTGACCCCCGACGGGTACGTGGTCGGCGACAGCGTGCGAAGCACCCCCGTTCGGGTCATCGGGTCGGTGGGCAACCTGCAGACCTCGGCGGCGAACGTGTACGTGGTCCCGCTTCCCGACTCGATCGGCCCGGTGGGATCGCAGACCACGCCGGTTGACACCTTCAGCCTGGCGAAGCCCACCACGTACTACTCCCCCGCCGTGACCGCCCAGGTGCTGAGTGCGGACACGCCGCCCGCGCCGGTGCAACAGGTGATCGTGCAGTGGGCCATCGTGTACCAGCCGGCCGTGCCGGACTCCGGGGGCCCGCCGGGCACGATCGTGTCGTCCAACAACCAGCCGGCGACGGCCGACACGACGAACTCCAGCGGCGACGTTTCGGTGCGCGTGCACCTGAATCCGATCGCGCTCAATCCGCTGGCGGCGCTGGACAGTTTCGTGGTCGAGGCGCGCATGTCGTACCGCGGGGTGTCGTTGCGTGGGAGCCCGGTGCAGTTCGTGATCCCGATCTTCCCGGCGCCGCCGGTGTCGGGTCAGCGTTCGGGAAAGCCCTGACAGCGCCGCCCTTCCATCCGTTCGTCAAAGGCGCGTACCTTCCGGGAAGCCCGGGCGGCCACCGCGCGGGCGCGGCTCTCTCATGCCGGAGGCGCGCATGATCGCGACCGGAGGCCCTCGTAATTCCGAACCCGGGACGCTGAACCAGCTGTTCTTCGACGCGGTCACCCGGTACGACAAGCCCGACGCCCTGCAGGTCAAGGTGGGCGGGCGTTACGAACCGATCTCGCACGCCACGCTGTTCAGCCGCGTGCGGCACGCGGCGATCGGGCTGGCCGAGCTGGGCGTGCGGCACGGCGACCGGGTGGCGCTGCTCTCGGAGAATCGCCCCGAGTGGGCGCTGGCCGACTACGCGTGCCTGACCAGCGGGGTGATCGACGTACCGATCTACCCCAACGAGACGCCGGAGGCGGCGGCGTACATCATCAACAACTCGGGGGCGGTGGCGGCGTTCGTGTCCACCGCCGAGCAGGCGGCGAAGATCGCCGCGGTGCGCGGCGAGTGCCCGACCCTGCGGCACGTGATCGGGTTCGAGGACGTGCGGCCGGCCGGCGTGGACCACACGCTGCTCGAGCTGGAGGCGAAGGGAGCGGCGGTGCTGACGCCCGAGCGCGAGGACGCCTACAAGCGCGACGCGCTGGCGGTGAAGCCCGACCACCTGGCGACGATCATCTACACGTCGGGCACGACGGGCGCGCCGAAGGGCGTGATGCTCACCCACGACAACCTGTACTCGAACGTCAAGGCCGCGGCCGAGGTCATCCCGTTCAGCGGCAACGACACCTGCCTGAGCTTCCTGCCGCTGTCGCACGTGTTCGAGCGGATGGCCGGGCACTACCTCATGATGGCCACCGGAACCTCCATCGCCTACGCCGAGTCGATCGACACGGTGCCGGTGAACCTGACCGAGGTGCGGCCGACCCTCGTGTTGTCGGTGCCGCGCCTGTACGAGAAGATGTACGCGCGGGTGCTGGAGAACGCGCTGGCCGGGGGCGCCGTGAAGAAGCAGATCTTCTTCTGGGCGCGTGCGGTGGCCGACCGGTGGGCCAACGAGAAGCTGGCCGGCCGCGAGCCGGCCGGATTGCTCGCCGTGCAGTACGCCATCGCCCAGCACCTGGTGTTCTCCAAGCTGCAGGCGCGGACCGGCGGGCGGATGCGGTACTTCGTGTCGGGGGGCGCGCCGCTCGCGCCCGAGATCAACAAGTTCTTCTTCGCGGCGGGACTGGTGATCCTCGAGGGCTACGGCCTCACCGAGACGTCGCCCGTGATCTGCGTGAACACCCCGGCGCACTTCCGCATCGGGACGGTCGGGCCGCCGGTGCCCGGCGTCGAGGTGCAGATCGCCGCCGACGGCGAGATCCTGACCCGCGGTCCCCACGTCATG
>JBJKPA010000124.1:0-9851 GCA_046706905.1 Gemmatimonadaceae bacterium | reverse complement strand
CATCACGCTCGACCACGCCACGCCGCGCCGCGGCAAGACGGCGAACGACCGGCGCGACAACCTCCTGCTCTGCTGCCCCGAGTGCAACGCGACGAAGCGGGATCAGTCGTTCCTCGCAATCCTGCTGGCCAACCGCGGGCGCGGCGGCTCCGGCGCGCAGGGGCGCCGCGGCACGAAGCGCCGGGGGCACGGGCGAGGCCGCCGTACCCAGCCGCAGGAGACCTCGCTCCCGACGTCGCGCAACGCGTACCTCGAGACGCGGCGCTGGCTGCTCGACCTGCACGGCCCGGTGTGCGCCTACTGCCGCCGCCGCGTCGATCCCGACCTGATCACCCTCGACCA
Source organism: Gemmatimonadaceae bacterium (assembly GCA_046706905.1). Lineage (GTDB taxonomy): Bacteria > Gemmatimonadota > Gemmatimonadetes > Gemmatimonadales > Gemmatimonadaceae > JAGWRI01. The sequence continues at coordinate 9,509 of JBJKPA010000124.1, read as the reverse complement.
CGCCACGCCGCGCCGCGGCAAGACGGCGTACGACCGGCGCGACAACCTCCTGCTCTGCTGCCCCGAGTGCAACGCGAAGAAGCGGGATCAGTCGTTCCTCGCCTTCCTGCTGCACAACCGCGAGCGCGCGGCCAACGTCGTGCGCTACGGGCAGCACCTGAGTCCGATGCTGCTGCACATGGCGAAGGAGATCGCGGGCCCCGAAGCGGCCGCGCGCGCCGAGCGCCTCGCCGACCCGGACTATCCGTACGCGGACTGACCGGCCCCTCCGGTCCTCTTGCCGAGTTCCCGGGCGAACTCCATCATATCCCTCGTTCACTTCCCCCCGACCACCTCTCGCACCGGGAACCGCTCTGCACTATTCCCTCTGGAGCCACGACGAGCTGCTCGGCCACGCGGATCTGCGGACGCCGGGCGACGACCACGATCAACAGAGCGGCATCTTCGAGCCGGAGCCTCCCTTCGAGCGCATCGCGCCGATCCTCGGCGCGCTCGAGCGCGCGATGAGCGAATTCGAGGCCGACGCTCCCCTCCCGCCGCCCGATGAGCTGGCCGCAATGCCACGCGCCGCCCAGATCCGGCTGATCCGGGAGGCGCTGGGCGCCCACTCGACCGTGCGCCGCATGGTCGAATCGCAGCGCGCGGTGGACGCGTTCGCGCTCCACCTGCGCGACGAGCAGGATCGCGAGGTGCCCACGCAGTTCATCACCGTGCACCGCCTTCCCGACGACGTGGCGATCGTCGGCCCGACCGGCGCCGCGGGAACCGTGCCGCGCCCCGCGCGGTATGTCATGGTCGCCCGCATGGAAGAGCCCCCGGCCGCCTGACCGGACGCCGCGGGTCCACGCCGTACGAGAACTGAAATGCCAGACTGGGACGCCAGATACGCCGAGACGGAATACGCCTACGGCACCGAACCGAATCGCTTCCTCGCCGCCGTCGCCGGCGGCATTCCCGAAGGACCCGTGCTCCACCTGGCCGACGGCCAGGGGCGCAACGGCGTCCACGTCGCCGGCCGCGGCCACGCCGTGACCGCCGTGGACCAGTCGCGCGTCGGCATGGCGCGCGCCGCCGAGCTGGCCGCCGCGCACGGGGTGAGCATGGAGTGCGTGGTCGCCGACCTCGCCGCGTTCGACCTCGGCCGCGACCGCTGGGCCGGCATCGTCTCCATCTTCGTGCACCTGCCCGAAGCACTCCGCGCCGACATCCATCGCCGGGTGGTGACCGCGCTCCGTCCAGGCGGGGTGTACATCCTGGAGGCCTATGCGCCGCGCCAGGTAGAGTTCGACTCCGGCGGGCCGCGCGACACGGTCCGCCTCGCGTCGCGCGCCACGATCGAACGGGAGCTGGCCGGCCTCGACTTCCTGCTCAGCCAGGAGGCCGAGCGCGAGGTCGTCGAGGGACGGTACCACCACGGCATGGCCGCGGTCGTCCAGATCCTCGCCCGCAAGCCCGGCTGAGCGAAGGAGAGGTGACGTGGAGCTGTACGAGATCCCCATAACGCGCATCGACGGCACGGCCGGCACGCTCGCGCCGTACCGCGGCCGGTTGCTCCTCATCGTGAACGTCGCCAGCCAGTGCGGATTCACGCCGCAGTACGAGGGCCTCGAGCGGCTCTACCGCAAATACCAGGGCCGCGGATTCTCCGTCCTCGGCTTTCCGTGCAACCAGTTCGGACACCAGGAGCCGGGTACCGAGGCCGACATCTCCGCGTTCTGCCGCGAGCACTACGACGTGACCTTCCCGATGTTCTCCAAGATCGAGGTGAACGGACCGGGCACGCACCCGTTGTACCAACTGCTCAAGTCGGCGAAACCGGGGCTGCTGGGCACCGAAGCCATCAAGTGGAACTTCACCAAGTTCCTCGTCGCGACGGACGGCAGCGTGCTCCGGCGGTACGCGCCGGCCGACACGCCGGCCACGATCGAGCACGACCTCGCGGCGAACCTTCCCCCGGCCGCCTGACGTGAACCGCCGCGACTTCGTGCTGGGCGGCGCCGCCGCGATCGCCGGAACCGCGCTGGCCCGGCGGCTGCCCGCGCAGGACGGGATCGCGCCCCTGCTCGGGCGCCCCGTGCCCTCGCCGACGCAGCTCCGCTGGCAGCAGGACGAGCTGGCGATGTTCTGCCATTTCGGGGTCAACACCTTCACCGACCGCGAGTGGGGCGACGGCACCGAGAATCCGGCGATCTTCGACCCCACGCATCTCGACACGCGGCAGTGGGCGCGCTCGGCGCGCGCCGCCGGCTTCCGCGCCATGATCCTCACCGCCAAGCATCACGACGGCTTCTGCCTCTGGCCGACCGCCACCACGAAGCACTCGGTGGCGTCCAGCCCCTGGCGCGGCGGACACGGCGACGTGGTGCGCGAGTTCGTGAACGCCTGCCGCGCCGAGGGGCTGCGCCCGGGGCTCTACCTGTCGCCGTGGGACCGCAACAATCCCGCGTACGGCGACTCGCCGCGGTACAACGACGTCTACTGCGCGCAGCTCACCGAGCTGCTCACGCACTACGGCCCCATCGCCGAGGTGTGGTTCGACGGCGCCAACGGCGAGGGGCCCAACGGCAAGAAGCAGGTCTACGACTGGCCGCGGTTCTGGAAGCTCGTGCGCCGGCTGCAGCCCGGCGCGGTGATGTTCTCCGACGCCGGCCCCGACGTCCGGTGGTGCGGCAACGAGCGCGGCGTGGCCGGCGACCCCGACTGGTCTCCCGTGGACCCGGCGATCGTCACCTTCCCCGGCGAGAGCGGCCCTCAGGTCACGCCGGCGCTGCAGCACGGGGATCCCCACGGCACCGTGTGGCGTCCCGCCGAAGCCGACGTGTCCATCCGCCCGGGGTGGTTCTACCACCCGGCGGAGAACGACCGCGTGCGCACGGTGGATTCGCTGATGGCGCTGTATTTCTCGTCGGTGGGCCGGAACTCGAAGCTGCTGCTCAACGTGCCGCCCACGCGCGAGGGGCTGCTGTACGACACCGACGTTGCGCGGCTCATGGGGTTCCGCCGCGCCCGCGAGGCGGTGTTCGCGCGCGACGGCGCCGCCGGCGCGCGGGTCGAGTGGACGACGACGCGCTGGAACAGCGCGCAGCTCGACCTGACGCTGGCCCGGGCGGCCGACGTGAACGTGGTGCGCCTCGAGGAGCCCATCCGCGCCGGGCAGGCCGTGGCGCGGTACACGCTCTACGGCTCGGACGGCGGGGCCTGGTCGGTGCTCTCGCGCGGCACGACGATCGGCTACGCGAAGCTGGACCGCATCGCGCCGACGCGCGTGCGGCGCGTGCGCCTCGTGATCGAGGACGCGGTCGCGCCACCGCGGCGGATCGCGGTCAGGTTGTACGGCGGGGGCGGGGCCGGAGGCTAGCGCGGCGCGCTAGCGGCCCTTTGCCTTGGCCTTGGTCGTGTGAGGCTTGGCCTTGGCGGGAGCCGCGGCCTTGGCCGGTTTGGCGGGCTTGGCGGGCTTCGCCGCCGCGGGCGTGCTGGCCGCCGCGGTCTTGGCCTGGTCGTTCTGCTGCGGGCCGCGGCGCCAATAGGGCACCGTGGGCGCGGCGCGACGCTCGAGCAACTCGTCGTAGTAGGCGACGATGCGAGCCCGCACCGACTTCTGGGTGTCCCGCGAGGTGGCGCGGAAGGGCGCATAGCGCTGGCGGTCGTCGGTCGAAACCGTAAACCACCACCACGCCTCGTTCCCGGCGGCCGGCGCCTTCTCCACGGAGCAGGAGAACGTGCGCTCGCCGTCTACGAATTCGAATCCTTCCATTACATCCGGTCCTTGTGGGCTGTTAGTAAACTTAGTCAATTCTCGCCCGATCTGCGATTTTGCCTTATCCCCGGGCCCCCAACCGACCGGCTGCCAGCCGCTTAGCGCCCCCCTTCGTCGCGCCCGGCGAGCATCAAGAAAGCAGGGTGTGAACGGCAGACGATCCGGACGTTACGGACGAGGCGGGTACTGCCGAACAGCGGGAAGCCAGAGGGGGCCTGGCGGGAAGATCCCGGCGCCGAAGCCCCCTCATTCCATCGCCCTTTTTGGGTACCCGTCTCGTCAGGCTCGTCCGCCTCGTCTGCCGTCCGGAACCTCCCTTCTTGATGCCGGCTTTGCGCGATTCGATCCCGGCCCATCCAATTGACCGCGCCCAGTGCCGGGTGCACTGTTGGGCGGATCATTGACACCGGAGGCCGTTCGTCATGTCACGAAAGAAGGTCACGCGCCGCGAGTTCGTCTCCGACGCCGGCAAGCTGGCCCTGGGCGCGATGGTGGTATCGAAGGGGCTGCCCGAGATCGTTCCGCGGTCCGTCCTCGGCGGCCCCGGGTACATCGCGCCGAGCGACCAGCTCCAGGTCGCCGTCGTCGGCTTCGGCGGGATGGGTTCGAACAACGCCCTCGAGCTGTCCAAGACCGAGCGGATCATGGCCGTGTGCGACGTGGATCTCGCATTCTCGGCCCGCAACGTCGCGAGCAAGATCAAGAACCGCGACGGTACGCCGCGTCCCGACGGGGTCGAGCTCAAGCGGCAGTTCGACGCCGCGCCCAAGTACACCGACTGGCGCGAGATGCTGGAGAAGGAGAAGGGCATCGAGGGCGTCGTGGTCGCGACCCCCGATCACAACCACGCCGTGGTGGCCAACGCGGCGATGCTCGCCGGCCACGCGGTGTACGTGCAGAAACCGCTCACGTACTCGGTGTACGAGTCGCGCGTGCTGCGCGCCACGGCGGCCAAGACCGGCGTGAAGACGCAGATGGGCAACCAGGGCCATTCGGGGAACGGCGCGCGGCTGATCAACGAGTGGATCCAGGCCGGTGTGATCGGCACCGTGCACGAGGCGCACGTGTGGACCAACCGGCCGTGGGGCTGGTGGCCGCAGGGCATTCCGCGCCCCCAGAAGGCGACCGCGGAGCAGGCGGCACGCTTCCACAAGAGCTGGGGCATGGGCACGCTCGACCTGATGCTCGCCGACGACATGTCGGGGGACTATCCGATGCCCGAGGGGCTCAACTGGCCGATGTACCTCGGGCCGGTGGCCGAGAACATCAAGTACCATCCGATCTACCATCCCTTCCAGTGGCGCGGGTGGACGGACTTCGGGGTGGGGGCGCTGGGCGACATGGGCGCGCACCTCATCGACCATCCGTACTGGGCGCTGGGGCTCACGCAGCCGACGAGCATCGAGGCGACCGCGACGCCGTGGGGCATGAGCGTCATCCAGCCGGCGCCGGGCGCGATGGGTCCCGACGGCAAGCCGGCGCGGGCCACGCAGGTGCCGGTGACCTATCCGATCGCCAAGACCGTGCACTACCAGTTCCCCGCGGTGGGCGACCGGGGGCCGATCAAGCTGTTCTGGTACGACGGCGGGCTGTTCCCGCCGCGTCCCGACGTGCTGCCCGACGACGTCGTGCTGAAGAGCGACGGCGGCGGCCTGTTCATCGGCGAGAAGGGCGTGCTGCACTACGACACGTACGGCGAGAACCCGCACTGCTATCCGGAATCGCTCATGGAAATCGCGCTGGCGGTTCCCAAGACGATGCCCCGGATCACGGTGAGCCACGAGCGCAACTGGGCGCTCGCGGTGAAGGGGCTGGCCACGGAGAGCTCCCCCATCTCCTACGCCTCCCAGCTCACCGAAACGATGCTGCTCGGCGTGGTGGCCGTCCGCGCCGGACAGGGCAACAAGATCTACTACGACGCCGAGAACATGAAGGTCACCAACCGCCCCGACCTGGACCACTGGCTGAAGCGCGACTTCCGCCCCGGGTGGGCGATCTGAGCCACGACTCACACTGAGGAATCGATGAAGCGACTGATGGGGGGAGCCGCGATCGCGGCGTTCGCGGCGATGGCATCGGCGGGTCCGGTGCGCGCGCAGCATGCGGGCATGGCGCACGCCGGCGCCTGGCACTCGCTGTTCGACGGCAAGGACATGAGCCAGTGGCGCGGCTACCACAACGAGGACATGTCCGGGTGGACGGTCGTGGACGGCGTCATCGAGAAGACGAAGCCCACCGCCGACATCATCACGAAGGACAAGTACGCCAACTTCGAGCTCGAGCTCGACTGGAAGATCAGCAAGGGCGGCAACTCGGGCGTCTTCTACCGCGCCACCGAGCAGTACGACCACGTGTACTGGAGCGGCCCCGAGTTCCAGCTCCTCGACGACGCCAACGCCCCCGACGGCAAGCTCCGCATCACCGCCGCCGGCTCGGACTACGCGCTCTACCCGTCCCCCGCCGGCATCGTCAAGCCGGCCGGCCAGTGGAACAGCCTGCGCATCGTCGTGAACGGCAACCACGTCGAGCACTGGCTTAACGGCAAGAAAGTCGTGGACTACGAGCTGAACAGCCCCGACTGGGTGGCGCGCGTGGCGAAGAGTAAATTCCACGCCTGGCCGAACTACGGAAAGGCCACGACCGGCTACATCGGCATCCAGGGCGACCATCCCGGCAAGCTCTGGCTGCGCAACATCAGGATTCGCGAATTACCCTGAGCATGAGCAACGACATCGGGCTGGTGCTGGTGGTGGCGTTCCCCATCGCCACCCTCATCGCCGCCTTCCGCGCGATGCGGCGGTGGGAGGGCGGATGGCGGCTGGCCCCGCGGCTGGCCGCCTTCGCCATCCTCGGCGACCTCGTCTTCGCCTACGTCAGCAACTGGCGCGACCCCGGGGCCCACCTCTGGCCCTACGAGACGATGACGGTGACGGCGATCTGCGCCCTGTTCCTGATCGCCGCCGGATCGCTCCGCCGCGAGTCCATGAAGAAGCGGTCGCAGCAGTAGGCGCGCCGCTCACCCCATCAGCGGCGGATCGTCCCCTGCCGGATCGCCCACCACGGCCGGCAGATAGTAGTCGCGCACGTACTGCTCCAGCATCCGCCGCGCCGTGAACCGCTCGCCGGCGGTGCGGATCGCGTGCTTCATGCGCCGCACCCACTCCGTGGGCACCCCGCGCGCGTCGCGCGTGAAGAACGCCGGCACGACCTGCTCCTCGAGCAGCCGGAAGAGCTGCTCGGAATCCGACGCGTCGGGATCGGGATCGTCGGGAGCGGCCGCCGGGATGCACCATCCGTTGAGCCCGGTGTACCCCTCGGCCCACCACCCGTCCTCGGTGCCGAGCTGCGGCACGCCGTTCAGCGCCGCCTTCATCCCGCTCGTGCCGCACGCCTCGAGCGGCACGCGCGGCAGATTGAGCCACAGGTCCACGCCCTGCACCAGCCGGTGGGCGATGTGCAGCTCGTAGTCCTCCAGGAACGCGATGCGCCCCTCGTAGTGCGGGTCGCGCGTGGCGTTGTACACCTCCTGCAGCAGCACCTTGCCCTGCACGTCGGCCGGGTGGGCCTTGCCCGAGAAGATGAGCTGCACCGGACGGCGCGGGTCGGACAGCAGCCGCCGCAGCCGGTCGGGATCGCGCAGCAGCAGCGCGGCGCGCTTGTACGTCGCGAACCGCCGCGCGAAGCCGATCGTCAGCGCCTGATCGCTGAGCAGCGTGCCGGCCCCCACGAGGTGCCCGGCCGCCGGGCGCTCGTCGCGCCACTGCCGCCGCGCCTCCTCGCGGATGAACTCCAGCAGATACACCTTGAGCCGCTGGTGCGTGCGCCAGAGCGCCATGTCGTCCATCGCCAGCACGCGCTCCAGCAGCGCCGGATCGTCCATCCGATCGCCCCACCCCGGATCCAGCTCGCGGTCGAGCAGATCGACCATCGCGTTCGCGACCCACGACGGCAGGTGCACCCCGTTCGTCACGTAGCCGATCGGCAGCCGGTCCAGCGGCCGCTCCGGCCACAGCGACCGCCACATGCGCTGCGTCACCGCCCCGTGCACGCGCGACACGCCGTTCACGCGCCGCGCCAGCCGGATCGCGGCCACCGTCATGTGGAATTCGTCCGACCCGTTCTCCGGATGCCGGCCCAGCGCGAGCACCCGCGGCGTGTCGAACCCCGGGTCGTCGGTCATCGGCTCGGCGCAGGCCAGCAGCTCGGCGTGCGTGAAGACGTCGTGTCCCGCCGGCACCGGCGTGTGCGTGGTGAACACGGTCGTGTTCCGTACCGCGCGCACGGCGTCGTCCCACGACGCACCCCGCGCGCACAGCTCGCGTACGCGTTCGACCATCATGAACGCGGCATGCCCCTCGTTGGCGTGCCACGCCGCCGGCGCGAACCCCAGCGCCCGCAGCACGCGCACGCCGCCCACGCCCAGCAGCCATTCCTGGCGCAGCCGGTGCGTGCGGTCGCCGGCGTACAGGGCGTGCGACAGCTCGCGGTCCACCGCCTCGTTGCCGTCGATGTTCGTGTCCAGCAGGAACAGCGGCACGCGCCCCACGCGCATCCGCCACGCGCCCACGTGCACGCGGCGTCCCGACATCTCGATCGTCACCAGCCGCCGGCCGCCCGCCGAGTTCAGCACCCACTCCAGCGGCGTGACCGCCGGCGTGAACGGCTCCGGCGCGTCCTGCTGCCACCCGTCGAGCCCCACGACCTGGTCGAAGTAGCCCTTGGTGTACGCCAGCCCCACGCCCACGAGCGGCACGCCGAGGTCCGACGCGGCCTTGCAGTGGTCGCCGGCCAGCACGCCCAGCCCGCCGGCGTAGATCGGCACCGACGAATGGAGGCCGAACTCGGCGCAGAAGTAGGCCACCGTCGCGTCGCGCCGCTCGCCCGCCGTCCGCGAGAACCAGGTGTCGGTCTCCTGCGCGTCGCGCTCGGCCTTCTCGCGCACCGCGTCGTAGAGGCGCAGGAACTCCGGGTCCTCCGCGCACTCCGCCAGCCGGGCGGCGCCCGCCTCCTGCAGCACGGCGATCGGATTGTGGCGCGACTGGTGCCAGAGCACCGGATCCACGGCCCGGAACAGCACCCGGGCGTCGCGGCTCCAGCTCCACGACAGGTTGGCGGCGATGGCGGACAGCTCGGCGATACGGGGGGGAAGCTCGGGAAAGGGAATGCCGGTCGGATTCATGCCGTTCGTAGGGTATGGAAACACGACCGCGCCGGAGGGCGCGGTCAACACAACATAAACATTACCCCGCCGAGGCCCGCCCGAGCCAGGGGATTCTGGCGAATGCCGCCCGAAATGGTTAAGCATCAGAGCATGGAAAAAGCGAACCCGCCTGCGCGACGGGCTCGCGCCGCATCGGCCCGGATCTCCCACCTCGTCGTCGAAGGGGTGCGGCCGGTTGTGGACGCCGGCCGTTACGCCGTGAAGCGAATCGTCGGCGATTCGTTCACGGTGGAGGCCACGGTTTACAAGGACGGGCACGACCTCGTCACCGGACGCGTGCGCTATCGCGCGCCCGGCGAGCGGCGCTGGCGCACCGCGCCCATGACCTACGAACGCGACTTCGATCGCTGCCGCGGCAGCTTCCGCCTCGACCGCCTCGGCCGGTGGACGTACACCGTGGACGCGTGGACCGACCGGTTCGAGAGCTGGCGCGCCGACCTGTCCAAGAAGGCCGCCGCCAAGGTCGAGGTCGCGCTCGACCTGCTCTCCGGCGCGCTGCTCGTGGACGAGGCCGCCGCCGCGGCGCGCGGC
>JBJKPA010000123.1:0-8166 GCA_046706905.1 Gemmatimonadaceae bacterium | reverse complement strand
CCCGGCCCGGGCCGCCCACTAAATTCCCCCCCATGACCACCGACTTCTTCGACATCGACAGCGCGCTCTCCGAAGAGGAACGCGCGGTGCGCGACAGCGTGCGCCAATTCGTGGACGAACGCGTGCTCCCCATCATCGGGCAGCACTATATCGAAGGCCACTTCCCGCTCGACCTGGTGCCCGAGATGGGCGAGCTGGGCGTGTTCGGCGCCAACCTCCCCGAGGAATACGGCTGCGCCGGGCTGAACAACGTGGCCTACGGGCTCATCATGCAGGAGCTGGAACGCGGCGACTCGGGCGTGCGCTCCTTCGCCTCGGTACAGGGCGCGCTCGCCATGTACCCGATCTTCGCCTTCGGCAGCGAGGAGCAGAAGCGGAAGTACCTGCCGAAGATGGCCACCGGGGAGATCATCGGATGCTTCGGGCTCACCGAGCCCGACTATGGTTCGAACCCGAGCGGCATGATCACGATGGCGCGCCAGGAGAAGGACGGCACGTGGATCCTGAACGGCGCCAAGATGTGGATCACCAACGGCTCCACGGCGCACATCGCCGTGGTCTGGGCCAAGACCAACGGCGACAAGAGCGACAAGTCCATCCGCGGGTTCATCGTGCCGCGGGGCACGCCGGGGTTCACGTCCAAGGACCAGAAGGGGAAGCTCTCGCTGCGGGCGAGCGACACCAGCGAGCTGGTGTTCCAGGACGTCCACCTGCCCGCCGACGCGATGCTCCCCAAATCGGGCGGGCTCAAGAGCCCGCTGATGTGCCTCACGCAGGCACGCTACGGGATCTCGTGGGGCGCGGTCGGGGCGGCGATGGCGTGCTACGAAGAGGCGCTCTCGTACGCCAAGAACCGCGTGATGTTCGACAAGCCGATCGCCGGCTTCCAGATCCAGCAGGTGCGCCTGGCCGAGATGCTCACCGAGATCGTGAAGGGGCAGCTCGTCTCGCTGCACCTGGGCCGGCTCAAGGACGCCGGCACGTTCACGCCGCAGCAGGTGTCGCTGGCCAAGCGGAACAACGTGAACATGGCCACCAACATCGCGCGCGAGGCGCGGCGCCTGCTGGGCGCCAACGGCATCCTGGCCGAGTACTCCGCGATGCGTCACATGGCGAACCTCGAGAGCGTGTACACGTACGAGGGCACGCACGATGTGCACTCCCTGGTGCTCGGGCAGGCGATTACGGGGATGAACGCCTTCAAGTAGCGGTAGGACGGTAGGAAGGTTTGACGGTAGGACGGTGAACGGCGTGGGGCAGTCATCGGTCGTACCGTCCTACGGTCCTACGGTCCTACCGTCCTACTGCTCTATGCCCTATCTTCCATGTGAATCTTTTCACATACGAGGACGGGCCGTGAAAATTGCCGTCTGCATCAAACGCGTCCCCGACATGGAGTCCCGGTTCAAGATCGCCGCCAGCGGCACCGCGATCGACGAGACCGGGCTCAAGTACGACATCAGCGACTTCGATGCCTACGCGGTCGAGGTCGCCCTCCAGATCAACGAGAAGGCCGGCTCCGGCGAGACCACGGTCATCTGCCTCGGCCCCGACGTCGTGCAGGAGACGATCCGCAAGGCGCTGAGCATGGGCGCCGAGAAGGGCGTCCAGCTCAAGGCCGACACGGTGCCCGCCGACTCGCTGGCCATCGCCCGCGCGCTGGCCGCCGAGCTCAAGGACGGCGGCTACGAGCTGATCCTGTTCGGCAAGCACGCCCTCGACACGATGACCGGCGGCGCCGGCACGATGACCGCCGAGCTGCTCGGCCTGCCGTGCCTCACCGCGGCGTCGCGGCTCGACGTGACGGGACCCAAGGCCACGGCGCGCCGCGAGCTGGAAGGCGCCGCCGAGCTGCTCGAGTTCCCGCTCCCCGCGGTGGTCACGATCGACGAGGGAATCGCGCGCCCCCGCTACCCGTCGCTCAAGGGGATCATGGCGGCCAAGAAGAAGCCGCTCGACGTGAAGCCCGCGCAGCTCGGCAACGTGCGGGTGACCGTCGAGAAGATGGAGCTCCCCGCCGAGCGGCCGCCGGGCCGCATCATCGGCACCGGCCCCGACGCCGTGCCCGAACTCGTCCGGCTCCTCCAGACCGAAGCGAAGGTGCTCTGATGCCGAACATCCTGGTGATGGCGGAGACGCGCGGCGGCGAGCTGCGCAAGGTGGCCCTCGAGGCGGTGACGGCGGCCCGCACCCTGGCCGACGCGGCCGGGGGCGGCGAGGTGCACGCGCTGGCGTTCGGCCCGCCGGGCATGGCGGCCAAGGTCGAGTCGCTGGCCAAGCACGGCGCCGACAAGGTGCTCGTGTGCGAGCACCCGGCCTACGAGCGGGCCGACGGCGAGTCGATGGCGGCCACGGTCGCCGCGCACGCCGCGGGCTTCCCGCTGGTGTTGTTCAGCGCCACGGCGCAGGCGCGCGACATCGCGCCGCGGGTCTGCGTGAAGCTGGACGCGCCGCTGCTGTCGGACTGCCTCACGGTCAAGCTCGTGGATCAATCGGTGGTCGTCACCCACCCCACGTACACGGCCAAGCTCGTGGCCACGCTCAAGGCGGGGCCGATGCCGGTGGTGGTGAGCGTGCGCCCCAGCGCCTTCACGCCGGCCGAGAACGCCCGGCCGCTGGCCAGCGAGACGATCGCGCCGGCCGCCGACCCGGCGGCGTCGCCGGTGCAGGTGACCGAGATCGTGACGAGCGGCGGCGGGAAGATCGACCTCGGCGAGGCGCCGGTGATCATCTCCGGGGGCCGCGGCCTCAAGGAGAAGGCGAACTTCAAGCTGGTCGAGGATCTCGCCGACGCCTTCGGCAACGCCGCGGTCGGCGCCACGCGCGCCGTGACCGACGACGGCTGGCGCCCGCACGAGGACCAGATCGGCCAGACGGGCCGCCTGGTGAGCCCCGACCTGTACGTCGCGGTCGGCATCTCGGGGGCCATCCAGCACCTCGCCGGGATGCGCACCTCGCGCACGATCGTGGCGATCAACAAGGATCCCGAGGCCCCGATCTTCAAGGTGGCCGACTACGGGATCGTGGGCGACGCGTTGGAGATCGTGCCGGCGCTCACGAAGGCCGTGCGGGAAGCGAAGCAGGCCCACTGATCGGGTCGGGGAATTCGCGCTTGTATCCGGAGCCCGCGGCGGACTAGCTTCCCCGCGGGCTCTCGTTTTCACGCCAGCCGGGAGTGATGCGCATGTCGGTGGAACGCCTGATCTTCGTGATGGTCGTGGCGGTCGCGGCGGGATTCTTCTCGCTCAACGTGCAGCGGCTCGTGCGGTTCCTGCGGCGCGGCACGGCGGACCCCCGGCTCGACCACCCCTGGCACCGGGCGTGGAACGTGCTGCGCGTGGGGATCGGCCAGTCGAAGATCCTGCGCGACCCGGTCGCCGGCCCGATGCACGCCGGGATCTTCTGGGGCTTCCTCGTGCTCAGCGCCGGCACGGTCGAGCTGATCATCCAGGGCATCGTCCCCGGCTTCTCGTACGAGCACCTGCTCCCCGGGCCGATCTACGCCGTCTACTCGTTCTCGCAGGACGCGTTCGCCCTGATCGTGCTGGCCGCGGTCGCGTTCGCGTTCTTCCGGCGGCTCGTGCTGCACCCGCGCCGGCTGGACGGCGACCACACCCACCACGGCGACGCGTACTTCATCCTCGGCATGATCGGCGTGCTGATGGTGACGCTGCTTCTGATGTACGGGTTCCTGGGCGTGGCCGATCCGTCGGTGCTCGGTCCCGAGCGCGTCGTGTCGCGGCCGCTGGCCGCGCTGTTCGCCGGCACGGCGCCCGCCACCGCGGCGGCGCTCGCCCACGTCTTCTGGTGGTCCCACGTCGTGCTCGTGCTGATCTTCCTCAACTACCTGCCGTACTCCAAGCATCTGCACGTCGTGACCTCGCTGTTCAACGTGTTCTTCTCGAACACGCCGGGGCCCGCCCAGAAGGGCGTGATGCGGTACATGGACCTCGAGGCCGACGTCGAGCAGTTCGGCGCCAACGACGTCCAGCAGCTCACGTGGAAGAACCTGCTCGACGGCTACACCTGCACCGAGTGCGGCCGCTGCACGGCGGCGTGCCCGGCGAACATCACCGGCAAGCCGCTCAGCCCGCGCAAGATCGTGATCAACACGCGCCAGCGCCTCATGGAGTCGGTGGGCGGGCTGGGGCTGCTCGAGGACGGGCAGGGGAGCGCGGCCGCCGCCGACCACCTCCTGCTCGGCGGCTACATCAGCGACGAGGAGCTGTGGGCGTGCACGAGCTGCCGCGCGTGCGTGCAGGAGTGCCCGGTGGCGATCGACCATCTCGACATCATCAACGAGATGCGCCGCTACCTGGTGCTCTCGGAGTCGCGGTTCCCCGAGGAGCTGCAGCCGGCGTTCGAATCGCTGGAGCGCAACGGGTCGCCGTGGGCGTTCAGCCCCGCCGACCGCGCGCAGTGGGCCGAGGGGCTGGACATCCCGACGATGGCCGAGGCGTTCGAGCAGGGCCGGCGCCCCCAGGTGCTCTACTGGGTGGGGTGCATGGGATCGTTCGACGACCGGGCCAAGAAGACGACCGTCGCGTTCGCGCGCATCCTCAAGGCGTGCGGCATCGACTTCGCGATTCTCGGCCAGGAGGAGAGCTGCCACGGCGATCCGGCCCGCCGGATGGGGAACGAATACCTCTATCAGATGCTGGCCAAGAACGCCATCGAGACGCTGGACCGGTATGAGGTGCGCACCATCGTCACCGCCTGTCCCCATTGCTTCCACCAGCTCGGCAACGAGTTCCCGCAGCTCGGCGGCATGTACGAGGTGATCCACCACTCCACGTTCATCGAGCGGCTGCTGCAGGAGGGGCGGGTCCCGCTGCAGACCGAGGACGGACAGGCGCTGACGGTGGCGTACCACGATTCGTGCTACCTGGGCCGCTACAACGACGTCTATGACGCGCCGCGCGAGACGATCCGCCGCGCCCTGCCGATCGTGAAGCTGGTGGAACCGGAGCGCCATCGCGATCGCGGGTTGTGCTGCGGCGCGGGCGGCGGGCGCATGTGGATGGAGGAGAACACCGGCAAGCGCATCAACGCCGAGCGGACCGAGGAGCTGCTGGCCACCGGGGCCGACACGATCGCCGTGGCCTGCCCGTTCTGCATGACGATGATGGCGGACAGCGTCAAGTCTCGCGACAGTGACGCGCGCGTCGTGGACATTGCCGAGGTCGTGGCCGACCGGCTGTCGGCAACCTGACGGATCGGCGAGGGACCGCAGATCGCCACGCATCGTGCGAATCACAACGGTACCCATATTTGTGGTCCCTTAACGCCTGCCGCTAACTCGTTGTGAAGAGGGAAGCTCTGATCTGAGTGGTTTGCTGGCACCGACCGTGCACTTTGCCGGGTGTCGAACGCGGCACGCCCCCCCGTGCTTCTCCTCACACCATAGGGAAGGAATCATGTTCACCACCCGCAAAGGCTTCACCCTCATCGAGCTGCTGATCGTGGTCGTGATCATCGGCATCCTGGCCGCCATCGCCATTCCGAAGTTCGCGAACACCAAGGACAAGGCGTACATCACCGCCATGAAGTCCGACCTGCGCAACATGGTCACGGCGGAAGAGGCGTTCTTCTCCGATTCGTCGAAGTACACCACGAACGAGACGGCCATGAACTTCCGGCAGTCCACCGGCGTGAACACCCCGACGATCTCGGTCGGCGCCGGCTACTGGAGCGCCACGGTGACGCACAGCCAGCTCGCTGGCCACACCTGCGCCATCGCGGTCAACACGACGAACCCGCTCGTGAGCACGGCGGGCGAAGGCGAGCCGGTCTGTAACTGACGGTAGGACTGTAGGACCGTACGACGGTAGGACGGCAAACCGCTTCACGCAGTTCACCGTCCTACCGTCCTACCGACAAGCCGTCCTACGACATGAGGGCCCGACGCGATGCGTCGGGCCCTCGGTCGTTTGGTGCCCGGTCCGGGCGGCGTGGGACACGTTGGGGGCCATCGCAAATCGCGCGGGCCTCTCGCGCGATGCCCTTTATACCTCTTGACGGGGGCTTTGCGTCCTTTTGCAACCAGCGGATTCCGGCGGTTCCGGGGCCGGTTCCGGTACCGGCACGGCTCATGCTCCTACGGCGGCCAGTCTACCAACCCCCAAATCACGGCCTCCATCCTCCGGAAGGAACATGTTGAGCTCCCGCAAAGGCTTCACCCTGATCGAGCTGCTGATCGTGGTCGTGATCATCGGCATCCTGGCCGCCATCGCCATTCCGAAGTTCGCCAACACGAAGGACAAGGCGTACATCACCGCCATGAAGTCCGACCTGCGCAACATGGTCACGGCGGAAGAGGCCTTCTTCTCCGACTCGTCGGCGTACACCACGAACGAGACGGCCATGAACTTCCGGCAGTCCACCGGCGTCAACCCGCCCGTCATCACCACGGGCCCGGGCTACTGGAGCGCGACGATCACGCACAGCCAGCTCGCCGGTCACACCTGCGCCATCGCGGTCAACACGACGAACCCGCTCGTGAGCACCGCCGGCGAGGGCGAGCCGGTCTGTAACTGACGGTAGGACTGTAGGACCGTACGACGGTAGGACGGCAAACCGCTTCGCGCAGTTCACCGTCCTACCGTCCTACCGACAAACCGTCCTACGACAAGAGGGCCCGGCGCACCGCGCCGGGCCCTCCGTCGTTTCCCGGCCCAATCCCGGCCAACCCCGGTCTTGGGCCGTCGCAATTCGCGGCGCGGCTCTCGCGGCTTGCCCTTTGCGGTTCTTGGTGCCGTCTTCACGTCTCTTTGCAACCACCGGGTTTCGGCGGTTGCCGGGCGGAATCGGACACCGGCACGGCCCATGCTCCTTGGGCGGCCAGTCGCAGAACCCCCAGACGTCGGCCTCCATCCCTAGGAAGGAACATGTCGAACAATCGGAAGGGCTTCACCCTGATCGAGCTGCTCATCGTGGTCGTGATCATCGGCATTCTGGCCGCCATCGCGATCCCGAAGTTCGCGAACACCAAGGACAAGGCGTACATCACCGCCATGAAGTCCGACCTCCGCAACATGGTCACCGCGGAAGAGGCCTTCTTCTCCGATTCGTCGGCCTACACCACGAACGAGACGGCGATGAACTTCCGGCAGTCCACCGGCGTGAACCCGCCCGTCATCACCACGGGTCAGGGCTACTGGAGCGCCACGATCACGCACAGCCAGCTGGCTGGCCACACCTGCGCGATCGCCATCAACACGACGAACCCGCTGGTGAGCACCGCCGGCGAGGGCGAGCCGGTCTGTAACTGATGGTAGGTCGGTAGGACCGTAGGACCGTAGGACGGTTGACTGCGTGAAGCAGTTGGCCGTCCTACTGTCTTACCGTCCTACAGTCCTACAGCTTCGCCAAGCAGGCTCTCTTCCCCGATGAGCAGGGCGCCAACGGTCTCCCCGACCTCCACCAGGCGCCGTTCCTCCCCCACCACCAGCAGCGCGTTCGCCCGCGCCATGCTCGTGAGAAGCCCCGAGCCCTGCGGGCCCGTGAGCCGTGCCTCGAGCGTCCCGTCTGCCCCCGCCGACACCACCCCGCGGAAGAAGTGCGTGAGCGGCGCGGCCGTCGTGAGCCGCTCGGTCATCCTCACCGGCACCGGCTGCGGAAAGACCCGCCGCATCCCCTGCATGCGCCGCAGCGCCGGCCGCGCGAACAGCTCGAAGGTCACCATGCTCGACACCGGATTCCCGGGCAGCCCGAGCCACGGCGCGCCGCGCCAGCGCCCGAAGCCCAGCGGCGCACCGGGCCGGACCTTCACGCGCCAGAACGCCAGCTCGGCCCCGAGCTCGGCGAGCACGCGACGCGTGTGGTCGAACTCGCCCACCGAGATCCCGCCCGAGGTGATGAGCAGGTCGGCCGGCGGCGCCTGGTTCAGGCAGCGCCGCAGCGCCGCCGGATCGTCGCGCACGAGCCCGAGCGGCACGGGCTCGGCCCCCACGGCGCGCACCAGCGCTTCGAGCGTGTAGCTGTTGGACGTCACGATCCGCTCGCCGCGGCGCACCTCGTCGAACCGGTCCACATCCACCAGCTCGTCGCCGGTGGTGAGGATCGCCACCCGCGGACGGCGCGCCACGTCCACCGTGGCGCAGCCGACCGATGCGAGCACGCCGAGATGCGCCGGCGCGAGCCGCGTGCCGCCCGGCACGGCCACGC
>JBJKPA010000122.1:0-3331 GCA_046706905.1 Gemmatimonadaceae bacterium | reverse complement strand
GCCACCTGACACACGGCTCGCCGGTGAACTTCTCGGGCAAGTGGTTCGAGGTGCACCCGTACGGCGTCCGGCCCGAGGACGAGCAGATCGACTACGAGGCCCTCGAGCGCCAGGCGGCCGAGGTGCGTCCGAAGATGATCGTGGCCGGCGCCAGCGCCTACCCGCGCATCTTCGATTTCGAACGCATGGCCGCTATCGCGCACGGCGTCGACGCGTACTTCATGGTCGACATGGCGCACATCGCCGGGCTCGTCGCGGCGGGCCTCCATCCCAGCCCCTTCCCCCACGCCGACATCGTGACGACGACCACGCACAAGACGCTGCGTGGCCCGCGGGGCGGGCTCGTTTTCGCCCGGGAGGACCTGGGCAAGGCGATCGACAAGGCCGTCTTCCCCAATGTCCAGGGCGGCCCGCTCATGCACGTCATCGCGGCCAAGGCCGTGGCGCTCAAGCTCGCCGCCACCGACGAGTTCCGCGCGGACCAGCGCCGCACCGTGGAGAACGCCGCCGTCCTGGCCGAGACGCTCGTGGCACGCGGCGCGCGGGTCGTCTCGGGTGGCACCGACAACCACCTGATGCTCGTCGACGTGACGCCGCTGGGGGTGACCGGGCGCGAGGCCGAGGCGATCCTCGACGCGGTGGGGATCACCGTGAACAAGAACGCCATCCCCTTCGACCAGAACCCGCCGAACATCGCGTCGGGCGTCCGCGTCGGCACGCCCGCCACCACGACGCGCGGCTTCGGTCCGGCCGAGATGCGCCAGATCGGTGGGCTCATCGTCGACGCGATCGAAGGCCGCGACGACCCCGCGGTCGGCGCGCGCGTCTCGGGCGCCGTGCACGACATCTGCGCCCGCTTCCCGGTGCCGGGGCTGCCCGACGCATGAGCCGCGCGGCGACCGTCTTCGGCCAGGCGATGGGCCACGGTCCGGCAACGGCCCGCCGCGGCACGGCCTCCCGCAAGGCAGCGGCTCCGATCGCCGCAGCCGTGCAGATGTTCGAGTCTCGCGGAGCAGCCATGCGTCCCTGGGCCCGTGTGACGCGCTAGAGCGCGCGGCGTGAGCGAGTCCGGCGCGGCAGCGGTTCCCTTCGCCATCGCGGGCTTTCTCGCCGCTGGCGTCATTGCCTTCCTCCTGACCCCGCTCGCGGCGCGGCTGGCGACCGCTGCAGGCGCGATCGACCAACCAGACGCGGCGCGGCGGGTGCACCGGGCGCCCGTCCCGCGCGGTGGCGGCCTGGCGGTGGCGCTCGCCTTCCTGATTGCGTCGATCGGGATCTCTCTGTTCGTCACGCAGTCCCGGGTCGTGCCGGCGGCGTACGTGCCGCCGACCGCCGAGCTTGCCGGCCTCTTCGGCGGCGCGGTGCTCGCGGCGCTGCTCGGGTTCGTTGACGATCGTTTCGACGTGCGCGCCCGCTGGCAGTTCGTGGCGCAGATCGCCCTCGCCCTCCTTGCGCTCGCGGCCGGCATCCGTATTGCCTTCGTGAACAACCCCTTCGAGTTCAGGGGGTCCCCGCTGTCGTTCGTGAGCTCGCAGTTCGGCAGCGTGGTGCACTTCGCCGAGCCGGTTGCCGTGCTGGTCACGACGCTGTGGGTCGTGGGGATGATCAACAGCATCAACTTCGTGGACGGTCTGGACGGGCTGAGCAGCGGCATCGGCATGATCGCGGCGCTCACGCTCGGCGGCATCTCGCTCACCGCCGAGCAGAACCAACCGTATGTGGCGATTCTCTGTTTCGTGCTGGCAGGGGCCCTGGCCGGCTTCCTGCCCTGGAACTTCCACCCCGCCCGCATCTTCGTGGGCACCACCGGCGTGTTCGTGCTGGGCTACGCGCTCGCGGTGCTGTCGATCCTCGGGACGGCGAAGATCGCGGTCGCCCTGCTCGTGCTCGGCGTGCCGATCATCGACACGTTCTGGATCATCGTGCGGCGCGTGGTGCAGGGGAAGTCGCCCTTCACCGCCGATCGAGGCCACTTCCACCACCGCCTGCTCGACCTGGGGTTGAGCCACCGCGAGGCGGTGCTGGTGATCTACGGGATATGCGCACTGCTGGCGGTGTTGAGCTTCGTGCTCTCCGGCACCAACAAGGTCTACGCGTTCATGGGGATCGTGGTGGGCGGCGGGCTCGTCCTCTACCTGCTGACACGACGCTCGCAGGAGGCCCTGGAGGCAAGGAGCTATGACGAGGCCGACCCCGCGCTGCGGGCGGCTTCGGGGCCTCGGGGCTCCCGGCCCGGTCCGGGTGAGGTGCCGCCCGGCCGTGAGGCACAGCCCGGCGTTGGTGACGCTCTGCCCGGCGTTGGTGACGCTCGGCTCGGCGCGCGTGACGTGCGGCCCTCGGTGCGTGAGGCACAGCCCGGCGTGCGTGAGGCACAGCCCGGATCCTGTGCCGGCGGCGCAAGCGGTACGCCCGGACCGGACTCGGCGGCACACGGCGTGGCCGCAAGGCTGCCCGCCGGCGACGATCCGCTTCCCTGACCGATCACGTCCAAGGCGGACGGCTTCTGCGGGAGACCACGCGCCGTCAGGTCGCCCGTCCCCGCCGCGAAGGCTGGCCGGCCGTCAGGCGCCGTCAGGTCGCCCGTCCCCGCCGCGAAGGCTGAGCGGGGGCCCGAGTGCGGTCCGGTGAGGATGGGAGGGGTTGTGTGCGGTGCTAGGATCGCGAGTGCCGGATCCGCGCACGTGCCCCCTGCGGCGTCGGCGCAACACGGGTGCCCGCCGGAGGGGTCGTGGATCCAGCCTTGCTCGTCGCGCCGCCCATCCTGATCGGGGTCGTGCTCATGCTTCGCGCCCGACGCGCGGATCTGGCAGGGCACGCGGACCCCTCCAGAGGGGATGCGGATGACCCGGAGCGTGAAGTACCCGAGCAGCCTGTCGCCACGGATCGTGTCGCAACCCGCCTGCGCCGACTCCGGCTCGAACGGCTCGCGATGACCCAGGCGACCATGCCGACGAACGGTCCCACGGTGCGCTGGGTCGCCGCCCGGCCGATGGTCACGGCGTTCGCGCTCGAGGCCGTGCCGGTCGCTCTGCCCGGGGACACGGGTCGGAGCACGCTGTGGCGCGACACGTCACTGGCCCTCGTGGCGTTTGCCGTGATCGGGCTCGTGGTGTTCGGCCTGGGCAGACGGCCCGAGGCGCCGGTGCGGGGCGGCGTGCTCTCGGCCACGGGTACGCCCGGACCGTCCGCCGCGCCGACGCTCTCGGCCACGGGTACGCCCGGACCGCCCGCCGGGCCCAGGCTCTCGCCTGCGCCGACGCTCAATGCGCCGATGCTCCTGGCCACACCGATGCCTTCCGCCTCGCCGGCCGTTTCTCTCGCGCCGGTGCCC
>JBJKPA010000121.1:0-3438 GCA_046706905.1 Gemmatimonadaceae bacterium | reverse complement strand
GAGCGCGGCGGCGCAGGCGAGGCCGATGCCGCGCGAGGCGCCGGTGACGACGGCGGTGCGTCCGGCGAGCGGCCCCGCCACCGGCTACACCCCGCCCGACGGCGTGTAGGCCAGCCGCAGGAACTCGTCGCGGGTCATCGCGTTGTCGCGGAAGCTGCCGCGCAGCGCGCTGGTGATCGTCTTGGAGTTCTGCTTCTCCACGCCGCGCATCATCATGCACAGGTGGTAGGCCTCGATCACGACGCCGACGCCGATCGGCTCGAGGACGCGCTCGACGGCGAGCGCGATCTCCTCGGTGAGGCGTTCCTGCACCTGCAGCCGCCGGGAGAACACCTCGACGATGCGGGGCAGCTTGGAGAGGCCGACGATCCGCTCGTTGGGGATGTAGGCGATGTGCGCCTTGCCGAAGAAGGGCAGCATGTGGTGCTCGCACAGCGAGTACAGCTCGATGTCGCGCACCATGACCATGTTGCGGTGCCCCTCGGCGGCGAACAGGGCGTCGCCGACCACGTCCTCGACGCGCTGCTCGTAGCCGCGGGTGAGCCAGGCGAGGGCCTTGGCCACGCGCTCCGGCGTGCGGACCAGCCCCTCGCGGTCGGGATCCTCGCCCAGCAGCTCCAGCTCGCGGCGCACGAGCCCGGCGAGCTCGGGATCGGCGGTCCGATGCGAGACGCGGCGCTCGGGACGCCCCGCGTCCTGCAGGATGCTCATGACGCTGGCGTGCGCGCCGCGCTTACCGGCCTTCGTACTCGACATAGTTGTTCGGGGTCTCCCAGAGCACGAGGCGGGTGAGCGTGGCCGGCGCGACGAGCGGCGCGATGAGCCGCCAGAACGCGACGACGATGTTCTCGCTCGTCGGGATCGTGCCCTGCATGAAGTCCACGTCGAGATTGAAGTTCCGGTGATCGACCCGGTCGATGACACTGGTCTCGACGATGCGTTTGAGGTGCGACAGATCCATGACGTACCCGGTGCGCGGATCGATGGATCCCGTGACGGCCACGTCGAGCACGTAGTTGTGCCCGTGCCAGTTGGGGTTGTTGCACTTGCCGAACAGCTGCCGGTTCTCTTCGTCGGACAGCGCCGGATTGTGCACGCGGTGGGCGGCGTTGAACTGGAGCCGCCGGGTAACGGTTACCTGTGGCATACGAGTCTCACCTCGTCCACCAACCCCGGGGAGCGGGGGGGTGTTCCCGCGCCGATCTGGACGGAGCCGTGGAGACGACGAGCCCCGCGGTTGCCCGCGGGGCTCGAGGAAAACGGAACGAAGAGGGTTTTGTGAAGCCCAGTCGAATGTATGAGGTCCTCACCATACCTTTCGCCTTCCCCCGCACTGGGGGCGTGACGGCAGTATAGATTATCGAACCCACTCGGTGGACTTGTTGGCTCAAAAACGGAGCTCTTCGCCCGTCGGAAGTTCGGGCGTTCAATTTACCCATCGGTGCGGCAGGGGGCAATTCATGGATCTCGGGATCGTGCTGGCGATCGTGCTGATTGCGGTGTGGGCGGTGGTCGCGCTGGGGTTCAGCGGGCCGGGGTGGATACATCTGCTGCTCACCGTTGGGGTTTCGCTGTTCATCTGGCGGTGGGCGAGCCGGAAAACGGCGGGAAAGGGCGCGCAAACCGAAGGCTGAGGGCCGGTTGCCGACAGCTATCAGCCGTCGGCAACGGCGACGGGACGGTTTGCGGAACGTCCGGGAACCCGCGGGCTGCGGCTCTGGGGCCGCGGAGGGTTTCCGGCGCAGTTGCTGACGGCCGACAGCCCACAGCCGCCTGCTCTCCGCCTTCAGTTGCCGTTCGGCGCCGGTTCCCGGGTCAAATCTCCCAATTCGACAGCACCATCCCCTTCTCCGGCGCCCGCTCGACATACCCGTCGAGTGACATTCGCAGATCGCTCCACCGGACCCGCCCACCCAGCGCGATGAGCCGCTGATAGGCCGCCGCGTACTCGCCCTGCATCCGGATCGCCACCCGCCGCGTGCCGCAGCGCCGCGCGAAATCGCGCAGCGTGGCGATCGCCGGTTCCAGCCACTCGTCGTCGGCCAGGGCGAGCTTGAGCACGCGCAGCTCCTCGCGCACGCGCCCTTCCACCAGGGGCACGGTGTGGCAGAGGGCGAAGCCGACCAGCGCACCGCCGTTGCGCAGCAGCACGGTGTCGCCCAGCGCCATGTCGTCGGTGAGCTGGATCTCCCGCGTGTGGTCGTACCCGGGGAGCAGCGAGTCGAGCAGGTCGCGGCACTCGCCCAGCACGTGCTCCTTCTCGATCGCCGACAGACGGGCGAAGAGCTGCGGCGGATGTGCGGTGTGCGCCGCCTCGAGCGTCGTGGTGAGCGTGAGGCGGCCGGGGAGGAACCCCTGCGACGAGTAGAAGCCGATGTTGTCGAGCGTGCGCGGCATCGTCTCGAGGCCGATCACGCGGGCGCCGGCGTCCTTGAGCCACTCGATGCCGCGGCGCACGATCTCCTTGCCCACGCCGCTGCCCTGGAAGTCCTGGCGCACGGCGAGCGGTCCCATCCACCCCTCGGTGCCCGACCGGTGGACCATGTTGAACGCCACGATGTCGCCGTGCGAGGTGCGCCAGCAGAGGGCGCCGTCGGCGGCGTCCTCGATGGCGTAGCGCCACACGGTGGGATTGAGGAACGGCACGCGCACGCCGACCATGCCGTCGCGCCGGTAGCGCTCGGTGAAGGCGTCGCTGAACACCTGGTTCAGGCCCGGGATGTCCTCGACGGTGGCGGGGAACGGGCCTTCGACGTTGGGGCCCGACTTCCAGGAGCGCGAGACGGCCATCAGCCCTCCGTTCCCGCGCCGACTTCGACGGCGGCTTCGGTGCTCTCGCCGCGGCGCTCGACGCGGACCCGCGATTCGCCGGCCTCCTCGTCGTAGCGCACGGTGATCACGCGGTCCAGGCCCTCGCGCACCGACTCGATGTGCGTGATGACGATGACCTGCTCGAACCGGTCGTGCAGGCGCCGGAGCAGCTCGACGACGTTCTGCCGCCGGGCCTCGTCGAGCGAGCCGAACACCTCGTCGAGCACGAGCAGCGAGAAGGGCTGGCCGGCGCGGTCGGCGATCATCTGCGAGATGGCCAGACGCAATACCAGATTCGCAATATCCTCCTCGCCCCCCGAGATGGCGGGCTTGCGGATGCCGTCCTCCAGCACGCAGATCGCGTAGTCGTCGTCCAGCTCGAGCTCCGTGTACCGCCCGTCGGTGAGCTCGGTGACGAGCGTGCTGGCCAGCGCCGAGATCTCGGGGCGGAGCTGCTCGTTGAGGCGGAACCGCAGATCCTCGAATGCGTCGTCGAGCTCGTCGTGCAGCCGGCGCTCGGCCGTGAGCGCGTCGGCGCGCTCGCGCTGGGTGTCGAGCTCGCGCTGCGCGGCGCGCGCGCGCTCGTCGTCCTGGACGGCGGCCGCGACCTCGCCCTCGGCCGCCACC
>JBJKPA010000120.1:0-3724 GCA_046706905.1 Gemmatimonadaceae bacterium | reverse complement strand
CCGGCGTATGGAGCGCGGGACGCGGCTGGTGTTCGTGTTCGCTCGCCCGCTGCACCTGTCGCAGCAGGGCACGCACCACGAACGCCGCGCCGCCCCGCCGCCGGATCTCGCCGGGGGTCGAATGCAGATATCGCTGGCACACATTACGAAACGCGCTTCCCGACGGGAAGCCAAGGCTGGCCGCCACCCGATCGGCCGTTCGGTGCGGATCCTCCAGCATCCGCGCCGCCACGATCAGGCGCCCCCACGTCAGCAGACGCCGCGGCGGGGGATATCCCGCCGCCTCGAGGCGGTGGCTCATCGTGCGGCGCGGCAACGCCAGCAGGCGCGCCAACCCTTCCGGCGACAGTCGCTCGTGTGCACGCGTGATGACCAGCAGCAGCGCGTCACGCACACTGGGATCCACCTCATCCAGCGCCAGCCGCACCTCGCTTCCCAGGCTGCGCGACTCGGCGCGCTCGATCTGCGCCAGAATCTGCCGCGGGGTGTCGTCCTGGTCCGCCACGATCAGCGCGTCCATGCCGATTCGCCCGGCGTCGAACACGTCGTGCACGCGCTCGAGCGTCATCGTGGAGTACATGAGGATCGACAGTCCCGGCGTGCGCTGTTTGAGCCGGCGGATCGCCTCGAATTGCGCCTGCTTCGTAGCATACAGGTCCACCACCGCGACCCGGACGGGCTGCACCTCGCACGCTTCGGCGAGTGTTTCCCACGACGCGCACGGCACCAGATCGTGCCGGTCGCGAATCGCCGCTCGTAGGCGTTGCAGGTGCGTCGGGTTCGGTAACAGCGTGGCGATGACGCCCATGTCGTATCCAGGCTTCGGGGGAACTGCTGCTCCGGGCCGCCGCCCGTGCGGCTGGCGGCGGCCCTACTCTAAGGACGCTCCAACATCACAGGCAATGCCGAAATGCACACAATGTGACAAAACTGGCCCGTTGTGTGATGACGACTATCACGGGCTGCGTTACCATGCCACGACCATCTTCGTTGCCATGGTACCTCGGGGCGCCCACGCCCGCAATCTGTTTCCGCTCATGACACACCGTCGCTGTCGTACACATTGCATCGCCGCGCAACGCCGCGCGAGTTCGATCGTGCGGCCGCGGCTTCGCGCGCGGAAGGGATTCTCGCTGGTCGAAGTGATCGTTGCGCTGGGCATGCTCACGGTCGTGCTGCTCGGGCTCGCGCTGTTCGTGTCCAATATGGCGCACAACACCTCTGATTCGCGACTGCTCGGAACGGCGAGTGAGCTCGCCGCCAATCGGCTCGAAACGATCAAGAGCTCCACGGACTACGCGTCGATCGACACCTTCGCGGTGAAGGAAACCAACATCCCGGGTTCGCCGACCTACGCCGGGTTCACCCGCCAGACGTACGTCGAGCACATCGGTGGCGCCGTCACCGATTCCGTGGACTACCGGATCGTCACCGTGGTCGTGTCCAATCCAGCGATGACCGATACGGTGAAGAAGACCACCGCCATCGCCGCATTCTAGCGAGCGCCTCATGCCACGCCACCATCGCCGTTCCGGCTTCACGATCATCGAGGTGCTGGTCTCGATGGTGATCCTCCTGGTTATCATTGCGGTCACCATCCAGACCTTCACGCGGAGCTCGAACCTGCTCGGCGCTCAGGGCGGGCGCCTCGAGGCGCAGCAGAATGCCCGCTTCGCGATGACCAGCCTCGATCGCGACCTGCGGGTCGCGGGCGTCGGTGTCGTGCAGGACCAGCCGCTGCTCGTCGAGGCGGCCAACACGGCCATCGTCTTCAACGTGGATCTCGTTTCGCGGGTGCCCGGCGACCCCGGCGCCGTCTACGTGGATACGAGTGCCGATTCCAACGCCACGGGCGTCTGGCAGTCGGTGAACAAGCTGCTCCTCCCCGGCCTCAGCGCCTACTATCCGCAGTCCACCTACGTCTCGCCCACCGGCGTTCCGAGCGGCGCCGAGACGATCGCCTATTATCTGTCCCCCGACACGTCGGCCTCGCTCGCGAACTCGTATATCCTGTACCGCCGCGTCAACGCCACCACGCCGGCCGTGATCGCTCGCGGCATCGTGGTCCAGTCCACCGACACGGTCTTCCAGTATTACAAGGTGGACACCACCGGCAAGGAGACCGTGATCCCGATGAGCATGTTGCCCCTGTACCACAAGGCGACGATCCACGGCTCGGCGTCCGACACCGGGAAGTACGCCCTCGTGGACAGCATCAACATGGTCAAGGTCACGATGAACGCGGTCTACAACGACCCCAAGCTGGGTCCCGTGACGCGGCCGCTCATCACGAAGATCCGGATCATGAACTCGGGGCTCAACCAGCAGATTTCCTGCGGCGATCCGCCGCTCGGCGTCACGGTCACCGACTCGACGTCGCCCGCAGGTTCCCCGACGCCCTTCGTGACCATCATGTGGAACGCGTCGCCCGATGACGGTGGCGGCGAGAAGGACGTCCAGACCTACACGATCTATCGTGCCGCGCCGGGCGTGTCGTTCACCACCGTCCAGCCGTTTGCCAGCGTGCCGGCCGGATCGCCGAGTTACAGCTTCACCGACAACAACGTGGCATCTGGCGACCAGTGGAAATACGGGGTCGCCGCGCAGGACTGCACGCCGAGCAGCTCGCCAATCGGCAAGACCGGCACGGTCGTCGTGCCTTAAGCTGTCGAGGACAACATGCGCTCGCCTCGCTCGAGCACCGCTCCCAGCAACCGCCGCCGCCGGCCCGCTGTGGATCACCGTCTCCGGCGGCTGCCGAACCGACGGGGCTTCGCCCTCGCCATCGCGCTCGTTTTCACGTTCGCCATCGGCGCGCTGGCCACCTCGGCGATCATCCTCAATTCCAATGCCTCGCTCATGGCCAAGGCCGTGGACCGGCAACGGGACCTGAGCTACGCCGCCGAAGCCGCGCTCGCCGTTGGCAAGAGCCAGTTGAACTTCGATCCCGCCGCGCTGCCCGACAGCGGCGAGAACCAGATCATCACCAACCAGTCGGTGCAGGAAGCCGACGGCACCACGCTGCCCAACATCAAGGTCAATGCCTGGGTCGGACCCACCGGCTCGACCACCGGCCAGTTCGGCCGCTTCGCCAGCGTCGTGGCCCAAGCCGTGGACAACCACGGCTACGGCTTCGTGCGCCGGCTTGAGCTCGCGCAGGAGAGCTTCGCCAAGTTCGCCTACTACACGAACTCCGAAACCTGCTGCGGCGGCACGGTCATCTACTTCAACAGCGGCGACGAGTTGTGGGGCCCGGTGTACTCGAACGACGTGATCCACATCGGGAGCGGCGGTGCCAAGTTCCACGACAACGTGAGCACCGCCCAGACGATCAGCGGCATCAGCTACGGCACCTTCCTCAAGGGATACACGCAGCACGCGGCGCCGATCTCCCTGCCCTCCACGGCAATTCTCGCCTCGCTCCCCGCGTATGCGGCGCTCGCCGGCTACAACTTCACCTCGGGCAGCTCGTCGAGCATTTCCAACGTGCTCACGCGCATCGAGTTCCTGGCCACCGACGTGATGGGCACCGGGGATTCACTGGCCATCCAGGACGGCTTCTTCCGCGTCTACACCGCCAACGCCGGGAATTACCACTGGCTGCGCGGTGACTGGCCCGGCGGCTCCACGACATCGAACTACCTCAACTGCGGCGACTGGCATTCGGTCACCCCCGGTGGTCCGTTGCAGTTCTTCCCCATCGCCGTGCACAACACGAGTTGGT